>NZ_JBHWEB010000088.1:0-39085 GCF_042734395.1 Amycolatopsis sp. NPDC059657
TTGTCGTGGTGTGTTTTTTTTTTTTTATACACAACCACCCCCCCGTTGGGGGCGTGGGCGCCCCCCCGCCCGCCCCCCCCCCCCCAAACACTCACGACCTAGGCTTCGTAGACCGCCATGATGGTCGCGCGGCCCAGCGAGTGCATGAAGAGATTGAAGCCGAGGAAGGCCGGCGTCGCCGACTCGTCGACTTCGAGTTTTTCGACGTCAACGGCGTGCACCACGAAGAAGTAGCGGTGCTGGCCGTGGCCGGAAGGCGGTGCCGCGCCGAGGTACTGGCGGACGCCGCCGTCCCCCTTGAGCGTGACGGATCCCTCGGGGAGTTCGCCCCCGGCGGCCAGTTCGGTGACCGAGACGGGGATGTTGCACACCGCCCAGTGCCAGAAACCGCTGGCGGTCGGCGCGTCGGGGTCGAAGCAGGTGATGGCGAAGCTCTTCGTCTCCGCGGGGAAATCCGCCCACGCCAGATGCGGCGACACGTCTTCGCCGCCCGCGCCGAAGATGCCGCTCAGCTGCGGCTTCGCCAGCGTCTCGCCGTCGGCGATGTCGTTGCTGCGCAAGCTGAAGGACGGCACTGGGGGGAGGAAGTCGTACGGGTTGGGCGCCTGCGGCATGAGTTACCTCCTGGTCACGGGAGTTCGAGCGTAGCCCCGGGGAACGTCTCAGGGACGAATACGGGGGTTACCCGGATGTGAGCACCAGCGTCACCCCTTTAGCGTCTTGCTGCGAGGGAACCTGCACTGGAGGGACTGAAGATATGGCACGCCCCGCGTTGGCACTGGGTGGAATCGCACTGATCGGGCTCGGGGTGGTCATGGGGTTCGGGTGGTGGTGGCCGTCTTCGGCGGAGGCGAGCGGCGAGGTGGGCGCGCCGATCCGCGAGGTGCGCATCGACAACGACAACGGCACGGTCAAGGTGCACGCCGCCAACGTCACCCAGACGACCGTCCGCCAGAGCTTCTCCTACCAGTGGAGCAAACCGGGTGACGCCTACAAGGTCGACGGCGAGCAACTCGTGCTCGGCTCGTGCGGCTGGAACTGCTCCGTCGACTACGACGTCACCGTCCCGCTCAACACCAGCGTCACCGGTCACGTCGACTCCGGCGGCATCGAGCTGACCGGCGTCGCGAGCGCCGACGTCAAGGCGGACTCGGGCTCGGTCAAGATCACGGATGTCGCGGGCCTGGTGAAGGTCAACGTCGACTCCGGCGACATCGACCTGAGCGGGATCGGCCAGGACATCGAGGTCAAGACCAGTTCCGGCTCGATCAGCGGCGACCGGCTGCGCGGCAAGGCCGAGGCGAAGACGGACTCCGGCAACATCAAGCTCAGCCTCGACACCGCGCAGGACGTCACCGCGCAGGCCGACAGCGGCAGTGTGAAGATCACTGTGCCGAAGGACCGCTACCAGGTCAAAGGCAGCACCGACAGCGGTTCGCGCGATATCGACGTGGTCAACGACTCGTCGGCGCCCCGGACGCTGCAGCTCGACACGGACAGCGGCGACGTCACCGTCAACGTTGCCTGACAAGCCTTACCAAGAGGGGAAATCGTGAAGAAACTGCTCTTCGCAGTGGCCGGGGTTCTCGCGCTTTCGGGGTGTGGCGTCGCGACCGAGAAGATCGATGACGGCGGCCCGATCACCGAGCCGGTCACCTCGGTCAGGTTCGACGTACCGGTCGGCGACGTGCACGTACGGGTGGAGGACGGCGCGCCGGTCAGTGTGCGGCGCCAGATCACCTTCAAGGTCAGCAGGCCGAAGCAGACGTACCGGGTCGAGAACGGCACGCTGGTGCTCAGCGGCTGCGGCGAGAACTGCGGGATCGTCTACGACGTGGTGCTGCCGCGCGAGCTGGCGATCACCGGGGTCACCGGCACCGGGCACGTGCAGATCGATCGCGCGGTGAACGTGGACGTCCGCAGCGACGTCGGCGACATCAAGGCCTATCACGTTTCGGGTGTACTGAAGGCACACGTGCACACCGGTGACATCGAGATGAGCCTCAGCAAGCCGGGCGGAGTGTGGGCGCTGGCCGACATCGGCGACGTCACGGTGACCGTGCCGTCCGGCGGGTACCGGATGAAGGCGAGCGCCAAGGTCGGCAAGACCGAGATCACCGTGCCCGACGACGCGAGCTCGCCGAACGATCTCGACGTGAACACCGGCACCGGCACCGTGACGGTGAAGCCGGCATGATCCGTGCGCTCGCACTGACCTTGCTCGCTCCTGTCGCACCCGCGGCCACCCCTGCGCTGGACTGGCAGCCCTGCCCGACCCCGCTGTTCTCACAGCTGATGTGCGCGAACGTCCCGGTGCCGCTGGACTGGGCCAAGCCGGAGGGCGCGAAGATCTCGATCCGCGTGTCGAAGCTCCCCGCGTCCGGCGACCGCATCGGTTCGCTGCTGACCAACCCCGGCGGACCGGGCGGTGAAGGCGCTGGCGCCATTGGCCGAGGTGAACTCGGCACGACGACGCCCGAGTTCGCCGAGCTGCGGAAGCGGTTCGACTTCATCGGCTTCGATCCGCGCGGGGTCGGCGAGAGCACGCCGAAGATCGAGTGCGATCCGGCGAAGCTGTACGACCCGTCGATCGGCATGTTCCCTCGCGACAATGCCGCCTACCAGCGGCTCATCGAACTCAACCGCGCGGCTGGACGGGATTGCCTCGCGCGCACGGGGCCGGTCGCCGAGCACGTGGATACCGTCAGCGTGGCCGACGACATCGATGCCATCCGGCGCGCGCTCGGCGAGCCGAAGATCTCCTGGCTGGGCGTTTCCTATGGCAGCGAGGTCGGCGCGACGTACGCGGCGAAGTACCCGTCGCGGGTGCGCGCGGCCGTGCTCGACGGCGCACTCGACCACTCGCGCCCGATGCGGCTGACGATCGCCGACGAGGCCATCGCGGGCGAGGACGCGCTGCATCGCTTCGCTGCCTGGTGCCAGACCACCGACGAATGCGCGCTGCGGGGCCAGGACGTCATCGCCCGCTACGACCAGCTCATGCGGGACCCGCGGGCGGAGCGGCTGGCGAACGGTTTCTATGGCGGGCTGATCCTCACCCAGGCCTGGCCGCCGCTGTCGAAACTGCTGGCGAACGCGACCGGTGACAAGCCTGATCTGGAGCCGCTGCTCGGCCTCTCGTCGCTGGGCACGGAATATGGATCATCCTTTCGGGTGATCGGCTGCCACGACTTCCCGTCGCCGTTCACCAGCGCGGCCGACATGCGGGTCTCGGCGAGCCTGGTGCGGAAACTGGCTCCCCACACCTGGCACTACTCGGAGATGTGGGAGCTGGCCTCAGGCTGTGCCGGATGGCCGATCAAGGCCCAATTCCCGCCGCGGCCCGAGCACGTCCGCGACGTCCCGCCGATCTTGGTCGTCGGGGGCGAGCACGACCCGTCGACCCCGCTCGTCTGGGCACGCGGGCTGGTCTCGCGGATCTCCGGCGGGCACCTGCTGACCTACGCCGCCGACGGTCACACCGGCCTCTACAACTCGGCCTGTGTGCGGGTTCAAGAGGCGAAATACCTGGTCAGCGGGGTTGTCCCGGATCGCAGCACGCGGTGCTGACCGGCTCGGGAACAACCGGCGGTGCCCGCTCGTTGACCCGGCAAGAAGGTTGAGTCCAGCCCACTCAAGTCTGGTTTGACAGACGTGGCAGACTCTCCCCGGAAACTTGAGCGGACTCCGCTCAACGCACACCAGCAGACGCACGCTTGGTTGAAAAACAGGAGGAGTAGGAAAATGGCACGAGCGGTCGGCATCGACCTCGGCACGACCAACTCGGTCGTCGCCGTCCTGGAGGGCGGCGAGCCGACGGTCATCGCCAACTCCGAAGGTTCCCGCACCACCCCGTCCATCGTCGCCTTCGCCAAGAACGGCGAGGTGCTGACCGGTCAGCCCGCCAAGAACCAGGCCGTGACGAACGTCGACCGCACCATCCGGTCCGTCAAGCGGCACGTCGGCACCGACTGGAAGACCGAGATCGACGGCAAGTCCTACACGTCGCAGGAGATCAGCGCCCGTGTGCTGATGAAGCTCAAGCGCGACGCCGAGGCGTACCTGGGCGAGGAGATCACCGACGCGGTGATCACCGTCCCCGCGTACTTCGAGGACGCGCAGCGCCAGGCCACCAAGGAGGCCGGGCAGATCGCGGGCCTGAACGTGCTCCGCATCGTCAACGAGCCGACCGCGGCCGCGCTGGCGTACGGCCTGGACAAGGGCGAGAAGGAACAGACCATCCTGGTCTTCGACCTCGGTGGCGGCACGTTCGACGTCTCGCTGCTGGAGATCGGTGAGGGCGTCGTCGAGGTCCGCGCGACCTCCGGTGACAACCACCTCGGTGGCGACGACTGGGACGAGCGCATCGTCACCTGGCTGGTCGACAAGTTCAAGGCGTCCAGCGGCATCGACCTGACCAAGGACAAGATGGCGCTGCAGCGCATCCGCGAGGCGGCCGAGAAGGCGAAGATCGAGCTGTCCAGCTCGAACAGCGCCGGCATCAACCTGCCGTACATCACGGTCGACGCCGACAAGAACCCGCTGTTCCTCGACGAGCAGCTCTCGCGCGCCGAGTTCCAGAAGATCACCAACGACCTGCTGGAGCGCACCCGCAAGCCGTTCAACGACGTCATCCGTGACGCCGGTGTCGCCGTCGGCGACATCGACCACGTGGTCCTCGTCGGTGGCTCGACCCGTATGCCCGCCGTGTCCGACCTGGTCAAGGAGCTGACCGGCGGCCGCGAGCCGAACAAGGGCGTCAACCCGGACGAGGTCGTCGCCGTCGGCGCCGCGCTGCAGGCCGGTGTGCTCAAGGGTGAGGTCAAGGACGTCCTCCTGCTCGACGTGACCCCGCTGTCGCTGGGCATCGAGACCAAGGGCGGCGTGTTCACCAAGCTCATCGAGCGCAACACCACGATCCCGACCAAGCGCTCGGAGATCTTCTCCACCGCGGACGACAACCAGCCGTCGGTGCAGATCCAGGTGTTCCAGGGTGAGCGTGAGATCGCCGCGCAGAACAAGAAGCTCGGCATGTTCGAGCTGACCGGCCTGCCGCCCGCCCCGCGTGGCGTGCCGCAGATCGAGGTCACCTTCGACATCGACGCCAACGGCATCGTGCACGTCCTCGCGAAGGACCTCGGCACGAACAAGGAGCAGTCGATGACGATCACCGGTGGCTCCGCGCTGCCGAAGGAAGACATCGAGCGCATGGTCAAGGACGCCGAGGAGCACGCGGAGGAGGACAAGAAGCGCCGCGACGAGGCGGAGACCCGCAACCAGGCGGAGACGCTGGTCTACCAGACCGAGAAGTTCGTCAAGGACAACGAGGACAAGCTGCCCGAGGAGCTCAAGGGCAAGGTCAAGTCCGCGATCGACGAGGCCAACGAGGCGCTCAAGGGCACCGACTCGGCCAAGATCCGTGAGTCCATCGAGAAGCTGAACACCGCTTCGCAGGAGCTCGGCACCGCGCTCTACGCCAACGCGCAGGCCGCTCCCGGTTCCGAAGGGGCCACCGCCGGTGCCACCGCCGGCGAGGCTCCGAAGGCCGATGACGACGTCGTCGACGCCGAGATCGTCGACGACGAGAAGCCGGGGGCCGAGAAGAAGTGACCGGACGCCACGAGGAATCCGAAGACAGGGGTCCCGAGGAGCCCGTCGTGGTGCGGGACCGGCGCAGGATCGACCCGGAGACGGGCGAGGTGCGCGAGCACCAGCCCGCGCACGAGGCCCCGGCGGAACCCGCCGGGCCCTCGCTCGGGGAGTCCATTGTGGACGAGGCCGTGTCCGCGACCGAAGGTGTCGAGAAGGAGCTGGCGGAGCGCACCGCCGACCTGCAGCGACTGCAGGCGGAGTACGCCAACTACCGCAAGCGGGTCGACCGGGACCGCGAGCAGGTCGTCGCGAACGCGAAGGCCTCGGTCGTCGGTGACCTGCTCCCGCTGCTCGACGACCTCGAGCGGGCCGCCCAGCACGGCGACCTGACCGGCGCGTTCAAGGCGGTCGGCGACAAGCTGGTCGCCGGGCTTCAGCGTGCGGGCCTCGAATCGTTCGGCGCCGAGGGCGAGGCCTTCGACCCGAGCGTGCACGAGGCCGTGCAGCACAACACGTCCCCGGACGTCGACGGCCCGACGGTCACCGTCGTCATGCGCCGCGGCTACAAGTTCGGCGAACGCGTGCTGCGCGCGGCGCTGGTCACGGTCACCGACCACGAGCCTGCCGCCGCGCCGCCGGTGGACGCGCCCGTCGAGGGCCAGCTGCCGATCGACGCCGAGTTCGTCGATGAGAACAACCGCTAAGAGCAAGAGAGGAGGAGACGCCTGACATGAGCAGCCCGCGGGAGTGGATCAGTAAGGACTTCTACCGTGAGTTGGGCGTCTCCTCCGACGCCACCGCGGACGAGATCAAAAAGGCGTACCGCAAGCTGGCGAAGGAGAACCACCCCGACGCCAACCCCGGGAACGACGCGGCCGAGAAGAAGTTCAAGGCCGTCTCCGAGGCGCACGGCGTGCTGTCCGATCCGGCGAAGCGCAAGGAGTACGACGAGGCCAAGCGCCTCTTCGGCTCCGGCGGTTTCGGTGGCTTCGGCGGCGGCCAGCCCGGTGGCTTCGACGTCGGCGACATCTTCGGTGGCGCAGGCGGTCAGCAGCAGGGCGGCTTCGGCGGGCTCGGCGACATACTCGGCGGCTTGTTCGGCCGTGGCAAGGCGGCCGGTGCGACGGCGAACCGCCCGCAGCGTGGCGCCGATGTCGAGACCGATGTCCGCATCGATTTCATCGAGGCGGTCAAGGGCGCGACGCTGCCGTTGCGGCTGTCGAGCCCCGCGACATGTTCGACCTGTGGCGGCAACGGCGCCAAGCCCGGTACCACGCCGCGTACCTGCCCGACCTGTTCCGGGTCGGGACTGGTGAGCCGCAGTCAGGGTTCGTTCGCGTTCTCGGAGCCGTGCCGCGACTGCCGCGGCCGCGGCACGATCATCGACGACCCGTGCCCGGAATGCGCCGGCGAGGGCATCAGCTCGAAGACGCGCACGCTGACCGTCCGCATCCCGCCAGGGGTGAGCGACGACCAGCGCATCCGGCTGGCAGGCCAGGGCGAACCGGGCCGAGGTGGCGCGCAGGCAGGCGATCTGTACGTCCGCGTGCACGTCGCGGATCACCCGGTGTTCGGCCGCAAGGGGCTGGATCTGACCATCACCGTTCCGGTCTCTTTCACCGAGCTCGCGCTCGGTGGCACCATCACGGTGCCGACGCTGGACGGCAAGATCTCGCTCAAGGTCCCGTCCGGCACGGCGAGCGGGCGCACCCTTCGCGCCCGTGGCAAGGGCATCACCAAGCGAGACGGCGCACAGGGCGACCTGCTCGTGACGCTCCAGGCGTCCGTACCGTCCAAATTGGACGATGCGGCACGCGAGGCCCTCGAGGCATACGCCAAGGCGATGGCCGAGCATGACCCAAGGCCGGAGATCACCGAACTGCTTCGGGAACGAGGTGCGTGATGCTGGGTGGAATGCCATCAGGGGCTGACGAGGACACTCCCGTCTTCGTCATCTCCGTCGCGGCACAGCTTTCCGGACTGCACGCACAGACGCTGCGCTCGTACGACCGGCTCGGGCTCGTCTCGCCCGGCCGTACGAGTGGCGGCGGCCGCCGTTACTCCATGCGCGACATCGCGCTGCTCCGCGAGGTCCAGCGACTGTCCCAAGAGGACGGTGTGAACCTCGCGGGCATCAAGCGCATCATCGAACTCGAGAACATGGTCGACGCACTGCGCGACCAGGTGGCCATGCTCACCGACGAACTGGCCGCCGCGTACGCCGCGGCTCAGAACACGGCCGCGTCGGTGCACGCGTCCTACCGCCGCGACCTGGTTCCCATGCCTCAGACCGCTTTGGTGGTCTGGAAACCCAAAAAACGGGGCTGACCCCCCAAGGCTCCGACGAAACAAACGCCACTTTTGTAACCGTCAGCGTTACAGAAGTGGCGTTTGTGTGGATTGGGTCGCGCGAGCTCAGCGCAGGTGTTCACCGAAGAAGGTGGTCACCCGGCGCCAGGCGTCTTCAGCGGACTCGGCGTGATGCCCGGGAGCCGCCTTGACGACCTTGCTCAGCGCGCCGAGCCGGGGCTTGGTCGCGAAGCCGTGGCCCGCCTCGGGGTACTCCTTCACGTCGGCCGTGATGCCGCGGTTGAGCAGGTCCAGTTCGAGCAGGGAAGCCGCGCCCTTCAACGTGATGTCGTTCTTGCCGTAGCTCGCGACGATCGGGGCGGCGCCGTCGAAGATGGACATGTCCTTGGGCAGGAAGCCGTAGTAGGCCGCGGCCGCGTCGAACTTGCTTGACGCCGCGACGAGTGCCAGCCCGCCGCCCATCCCGAAGCCCGCGACACCGACCTTGCTCGCGCCCTGGTCGGCCAGGAACAGGCGCGCGGATTCGATGTCCTCAAAGGCGCGGCCCTGTGCCTCCAGCATGTTCTCGAACACGGCCTTGCTGCTCGAAAGCCTGCCACCGCGGGAGAACAGGTCCGGCGCCAGCGCTAGATAACCCGCCGCCGCGAACCGGTCGGCGATGCCCTTGATGTCCTTGCCGAGGCCGATCGCGTCGTGGAGCACCACGACACCGGGGTGTGGCCCCGCGCCTTCGGGTTTCGCGAGATATCCGTCGATCTTGCCGTCCGCAACCGGGATCTCCACCATGTGCGAAAGGGTAAGGCCGGCAGCGCCGCTCAGTCGACCGTGAACGGGTCGTAGGTAATGCGTTCGTGCGGTGTTCCCCCGGATGTCAGCCGCGCGATGGTCGCCCTGACCATCGACGGCGAGCCCGAAACGAGCACGTCGTGTTCCTGCCACGGACCGCGCCTGGCGACCACGTCCGGCAACGTTCCTTGCTCACCTCCAGTGAGCACGTCGTCCTCGGTGACAGGCACCAGTTTCAGCCACGGGCTCGTCGCGGCGAGCGCGCGCAGCTCGCCGAGGCAGTAGAGCGACTCGGGGTCCGCGCCGCCGAAGAACAGGTGCACCACGGGATTTGTCTTCCACCTGGCCAAATCTTCGATGATGGCGCGCAACGGGGCGATGCCCGTTCCGCCTGCTATGAGCAGTTGCTCCCGGCCTGTCGCCCGGCGGACGGCGAGACTGCCGAGCGGCGGACCGAGCTGCCACATGTCACCCGCGCGGGTGTACTGCACGATCGCGCGGCTCACCCACCCGTTACGCACCGCTCGCACGTGGAACTCCAGTGTCCCGTCGTCGCGGGGTGCGTTGGCCGGTGAGAGGTACCGCCACATACGCGGTCTTTGTGGCACTTGGACGCTGATGTGGTTGCCCGCGAGATAGGGCAAGGGTTTGTCAGGTCGGACCCTGATGATCGACAGTTCCCGGTTGAGTTTGCGGTTCTCCAGCACCGTCGCAGGCCACCACGCCGGCCCGGTGTCGGCCGCCGCCGCTTCGCGCATGGCACGGGAGATGGTGTCGTACGCGCTCGTCCACGCGTGCTCCACTTCGGATGTCCACTTGTCCTTGAGGAACCGCTTCAACGCTGCGATCAACGCGACGCCGACGGCTTCGTAGTGCCTCGACACCACGTCGAATTTCCGATGGTCGCGACCTAGTTGCCTGAGGAATGGCAACAATTCCGCGGGCTGGTCGACCATCTGGACAATGTGTACCAAGGCATGCAGCAGCCGATCACGCTGCATTGACATGTTAATCGGGAAAAGATCTCGGGTCTCCGGCGCGACACTGAACAGCACGCCATAGAAGTATTGGGACAGCTCCGCCGTCTGCGATTCCACGGCCGCGAAACTTTCACGAACAAGCCGCACCGTCCGATCCGCGCTCACGCGCGGGAATGGCATCGGCCTTGCCGTTGTCTGTGGAATGATCTCGTTGGCAGTCAAGATGCTCCTGATCGTTTGTGCAGGCCCCGAGAGTCGACGACTGTAATCCCGATTCCCGTGCATGTGCACGATCGTGAGCGCTTTAGGCTCGAACGGACCAAGGTGTTCACAGGGAGTCGCGCAGCGTAGTTCACACTCGTGCAGTAACGTATTTTTCTCGCCCGAACAGTGTTTTCGCAGGTATCTGTGCGAAAGTGCTCTGCTATGACCGCCGAGGATCTGCTGCAGTGCGCCTACGGTACTACCGCGCGTGCCGAGCGGTTCTATAAAGATCAAATGCTAGATCACTTGAATCCGGCGATGATCGAATTCATCCAGCGGATGGAAATGGCGTTCATCGCGACCGCCGACAGCGGGGGCAACACCGATTGCTCGTTCAGGGCAGGTCCGGCGGGTTTTCTCAAGGTGCTCGACCGCAAGCGGGTCGCGTACCCCGAGTACCGCGGCAACGGAGTACTCGCGAGCCTCGGGAACATCACCGAAAATCCGCACGTCAGCCTGCTGTTAATCGATTTCTCCCACGCGCTCATCGGACTGCACGTCAACGGCGCCGGCTATATGGTGACCGACGAGGAGATCCGCACGGCGTGCCCATGGATCCCAGTCGAACAGGAGCGCGGCAGGCGGGCTGACCGCTGGGTCGTGTTGTGGGTCCACGAAGCGTATGTCCACTGCCGCAAGCACATTCCGCGCCTGGTGAAGGCGACGGCCGAGCGCGCGTGGGGTACCGATGACGTCCACAAGAAGGGTGGTGACTACTTCGGGGTGCGGTCCGACAAGTGCTCGGAGAAGAAGGCGAGCACCCTGCTCCAGGCGTCCTCCGCGGACGCTTCGTGATAGCTCATGCCGGTGATCTTGGCGAGCGTGGTCATCATGCCCGGCTTCATCCGGTTCGCGAAGGAGTGCCCGCAGTCGGGGTATTCCTTGACGTCGTGCGGGATCCCGCGTGAGCTGAGTTCGTTCTCGAGCTTCGCGGCCGCTCCGCGCAGCCCCAGGTCCTTCTTGCCGTAGCTCGCGACGATCGGGCAGGCGTCGTCCAGCACGGACAGGTTCTTGGGCAGGAAGCCGTAGTAGGGCGCGGAAGCGTCGAACTCGCCCGCCGCGGCGACGAGCGCGAACCCGCCACCCATGCAGAACCCGACTATTCCCACCTTTCCGGTGCAATCCGGACGGTCGATGAGTGCTTTGCGTGCGGCCTCGATGTCGTCGAAAGCCTGGCCGCTGCCCCGGAACTGGTCCCGGAACACGCCCCTGATGCAGCGCAGCGCCCCGCCGCGCGAGTACATGTTGGGGCTCAGTGCCAGATAGCCGTCCTTCGCGAACCGGTCGGTGATCCGCCGCGCGTCCTCGCCGTGCCCCAGTACATCGTGGATGACCACGACGCCGGGAAAGGGCCCTTCGCCTTCCGGTTCCGCCAGGTAGCCCTCGATGGTGCCTTCTGCGACCGGAATTCGCACGGAAGTCCCCTTAGTCGATGGTGAACGGGTCGTACTGCACCTGGTCCAAAGCGGTACCGGCCACGAGCATCCGCGAGACGGTCGCCCTGATCATCGCGGGGGAGCCGGACACGAGCACGTCGTGACCCGGCCAGGCGCCGTATCGGGTGACGGCCTCGGCGAGCGTGCCGCTTTCGCCGCCCGCGAGACCGGGACCGCGTTCGATCACCGGCACCACGGTCAGCCACGGGTTCGTGGCCGCCAGCGCGCGCAGCTGTTCGAGGTCGTAGAGGTCTTCGCGGGTCTGCCCGCCGTAGAACACCCGCACCTTGGGGTTCTCGCCCCACTGCGCGAGATCGTCGAGAATCGAACTGATCGGCGCGATCCCGGTGCCGCCTGCGATCATCAGCACGTCACGCCCGGCTTCGCGGTCGACCCGCATCCGCCCGAGCGGCGGGCCGAACCGCCAGATGTCACCGGACTGCGTGTGGCTCACGATCGCGCGCGACACCCAGCCGCCGTCGACCGCGCGCACGTGGAACTCCATGCCGCCGTCCTCGCGCGGCGCGTTGGCAGGCGAGAGATACCGCCACAACCGGGGCCGCTGCGGGACTTCGACGCTCATGTACTGCCCAGGCAGGTACGGCACCGGGTGCTCCGGCTGCAGCCGCACCAGCGCCAGGTCCCAGGTCAGTCTGCGGTGCTCGACGACGGTCGCGCTCCACGAAGCCGGGCTCTGGTCGGCGGCGGCCGCGTCCTGCATCGCGCGCGCGACGATGGTGAACGCCTCAGCCCAGGCGCGCTCGACCTCCGGCGTCCACTCCGGGCCGAGGTGGTTCTTCAGCGAGGCGAGCAGCGCGGTGCCGACGGCCTCGTAGTGCCGGGGGATGACGCCGAACTTGCGGTGGTCGCGGCCGAGCTGCTTGAGAAAAGGGACGAGGTCGTCGGGCCGGTCCACCATCTGCACGATGTGCACCAGCGCGCGCACCAGGCGGCCACGCTGGACTTCCATGTTGATCGGGAAGAAGTCACGGGTGGCAGGCGCGAGCGTGAAGAGCATCCCGTAGAAGAACTGGGAGATCTCGGGCAGGAACGGCTCGGCCTTGTCCCACGCATCCCGAATGAGCCCTACCATCGCCGTGACGGCGGGCGGGGCCTCCCGGTGGGTGGAAGATCGGGGAAGTGGGCTAACCGCGTCGGCTGTCATGTGTCCTATGTGTTGATCGACCGGCGTTTCCGGGCTGTCCGCAGGGTAGCCGGAGACCAGCCCTTTGCCCGCATTGTTGCTCCGTCCGGGTGTACTGAGGGTCACTCGGTAAGTAGTTGCCCTGTGCAACCGGTTTACCTAAACTTGTATGATACAAGCATTCTGGAGGTCGAAGATGAGCTCTGGCACTGAGAGCGAGGACGACGCCCGCGTCGAGCTCATGCGGGAGCTGAAGACCTCTTCGCAGCTGCAGCACGCCTGGCTGATGCAAGTCTGGCAGGCGAACCCAGGCCTGCACCCGGCGGCCGCGATGCTGCTCTCCGATCTCGCCAAGTTCGGCGAGTCGCGCCCGTCGGATGTCGCCAAACGCCGGATGGTCGACATCTCGGTCGTCAGCAGGCAGATCGCCCAGCTGTCCGCGGCGGGGCTGATCGACAGGCGCCCCGCGCCGGAGGACGGCAGGGCGTCGCTCATCAGCGTTTCCGAGCGCGGCCATGAGGAGTTGCTGGCGTGGCGCGGGCGCTATCTGGACTTCATGACACACGCGCTGGCCGGCTGGGACGCCGATCAGGTGACAGATCTGACGCAGCGTCTCGCGGCGATGAACGAAGATCTACGCAAAGCCCTTGCGACCGAGGTCAAGTGCGAAGTTTCGTAACCCTACGGAGTCTGTGCCGGTGCTTTTTGACCGGTTAGGTTTCGGGATGTGACGAGAAGCCGGGCCGCGCTGCTCATCGCGCTCGGGATCGACAACTTCGGCACGGGGCTCTTCCTGCCGCTCGTCCTGCTCTACGTCACCCGCGAGATCGGGCTGCCGCTCGGTGTCGCGGGGATGGCGATCACCGCCGGCGGGCTGGTGGCGTTCGCGGTGCCGCCGGTGGCCGGGCATCTGGTCGACTGGATCGGCCCGCGCTGGGTGGTCATCACGGCGTTCCTCGTGCAGGCGACCGGCGTTTCGCTGTACCTGGTGGCCGACGGGATCGTGACCGTGGTCGCGGTGGCGATGATCGTCGCGGTCGGCCAGCAGCTGTTCTACTGCGCGCTGTACGTGCTCGTCGCCGATGTGGCGGGGAACGTGCCGAAGGAGCGTCCGTTCGCGCTGGTCGCCATGGTGCGGACGGCGTGTTTCGGGGCTGGCGCGTTCGCCGCGGCCTTCGTGCCGTCGAGCTACCGCACCGCCCTTGTGGGTGACGCGTTCACCTTTATGGTCGCAGCGGGCGTGGTGGCCGTGTTCGTGCATGCCCCGCACAAGGTCGCGCGCTTCGAGAAGGTGCCGGCGCGGGTGTCGAAGAACCGGCCCTACCTGGCGTTGATCCTCTTCTGCGGGTTGTTCACCCTCTCGCTCGACTTCTTCCTCGTCGGCATGCCGGTGTTCGTGCTCGACCGGCTGCGCGGCCCGAGCTGGCTGCCTGGCGCGATACTGGCCGTGTTCACGCTGTCCTTCAGCATGAGCGGCACCCTCGCGCTCCGGCATACCCGCCGGTTCACCCGAATCGGTGCGATGCGGCTCGGTTCCGGGCTCTTCGCGGTGTGGTCGGCGCTGAGCTTCGTGGCGATCTTCGTGCCGCTCGACGCGCTGCCGCTGTACCTGATGACCGTCACACTCGTGCTGGCCGCCGGCGAACTCGTCTTCGGCCCGCGCGGCGGCGCGCTCGCCGAAGCGGCGGCACCACCGACGGCGCGCGGACGTTATCTGGCCGCGTACCAGTACGCGTTCACCTTCTCGTCGGTGCTGGCCCCGGCTGTCGCGGGGTTGTTTTCGCTGGCAGTCTGGTTGCCATGGGTGCTGGTCGCGGCGTGCGCCTGCCTGGCCGTCGCCGGGCTCGGGTGGCTCGGGCCGCGGCTGCCGGAGGACGCCGTGACACCGATTCAGGGTTGAGCGGAACAGACTCAACTTTTCTGACGTTAGGGATAGCGAACAGTACTTTCGACAGAGGTGAGGGATGGACGCTTTCAACCCGACCACGAAGACCCAGCAGGCCATCTCGTCGGCCGCGCAGGCCGCCACCATGGCCGGAAACCCCTATGTCGCCGCCGCGCATCTGCTCGGCGCGCTGCTGGCGCAGGGCGAGGGCCTCACCGCGCCGCTGCTGACCGCGGTCGGGGCCGATCCGGCGCAGGTGCACAAGGAACTCGAGCCGATCATCCAGGCGCTGCCGTCGGCGACCGGCGCCACCGTGTCGAGCCCGCAGTTCGACACGCACGCCGTCAAGGCGCTGACCCACGCGCAGAAGCTGGCGACCGAACTCGGCGACGAGTACGTGTCGACAGAGCACCTGCTGGTCGGACTGGCCACCGAAGGCGGCCCCGTCGCCGACCTGCTGCGCCGTCACGGCGCGACGCCCGACGCGCTGCGCGAGGCGTTCAGCAAGGTCCGCGGCTCGGCGCGGATCACCAGCCCCGATCCGGAGAGCACGTTCAAGGCGCTGGAGAAGTACGGCGTCGACCTGACCGAGCGCGCCCGCGCCGGTGAGCTCGACCCGGTCATCGGCCGCGACACCGAGATCCGCCGCGTGGTCCAGGTGCTTTCACGGCGTACCAAGAACAACCCGGTGCTGATCGGTGAGCCTGGCGTCGGCAAGACGGCCATCGTCGAGGGGCTCGCCCAGCGGATCATCGCCGGTGACGTGCCGGAGTCCTTGCGCGGCAAGCGGGTCATCGGCCTGGACCTCGGCTCGATGGTCGCCGGCGCGAAGTTCCGCGGTGAGTTCGAGGAGCGGCTCAAGGCCGTGCTCAAGGAGATCACCGACTCCGCGGGCCAGGTCATCACCTTCATCGACGAGCTGCACACGATCGTCGGCGCCGGCGCGACCGGCGAGGGCGCGATGGACGCGGGCAACATGATCAAGCCGATGCTCGCCCGCGGTGAGCTGCGGATGGTCGGCGCGACCACGCTCGACGAGTACCGCCAGCACATCGAGAAGGACCCGGCGCTGGAGCGGCGCTTCCAGCAGGTGCTGGTCGGCGAACCGTCCATCGAGGACACCATCGGCATCCTGCGCGGGCTCAAGGAGCGCTACGAGGTGCACCACGGTGTCCGGATCACGGACGCCGCGCTGGTCGCGGCCGCGACACTGTCCGATCGGTACATCACCGCCCGGTTCCTGCCGGACAAGGCGATCGACCTGGTCGACGAGGCTGGCTCACGGCTGCGCATGGAGATCGACTCCAGGCCCGTCGAGATCGACGAGGTCGAGCGCGCGGTGCGCCGGATGGAGATCGAGGAGATGGCGCTGTCCAAAGAGGACGATGTCGCCTCGAAGGAGCGGCTGGCCGCGCTGCGCCACGAGCTGGCAGAGCGGCGTGAGCAGCTCACCGCGCTGACCGCGCGCTGGCAGAACGAGAAGGGCGCGATCGAACGCGTCCGCGAGTTCAAGGAGCAGCTGGAGCAGCTGCGCGGCGAGTCGGAGCGCGCCGAGCGTGACGGCGACCTCGGCCGCGCCGCCGAGCTGCGCTACGGCCGCATCCCGGCGCTGGAGAAGGAGCTCGAAGCGGCCACCGCGGTCAGCGAGACCGTCACCCAGCAGCAGGTCATGCTCAAGGAAGAGGTCGGCGCTGACGACGTCGCCGACGTGGTGAGCGCGTGGACCGGCATCCCGGCAGGCCGTCTGCTCGAAGGCGAGACGGGCAAGCTGCTGCGGATGGAGGAGGAGCTCCAGCGCCGTGTCATCGGCCAGCCGGAGGCGGTCACCGCGGTGTCCGACGCGGTCCGCCGCGCGCGGGCCGGCGTCGCCGACCCCGACCGGCCGACCGGGTCGTTCCTGTTCCTCGGCCCGACCGGCGTCGGCAAGACCGAGCTGGCCAAGGCGCTGGCGGAGTTCCTCTTCGACGACGAGCGTGCCATGCAGCGCATCGACATGAGCGAGTACGCCGAGAAGCATTCGGTGGCCCGCCTGGTCGGCGCCCCGCCCGGCTATGTCGGTTACGACCAGGGCGGCCAGCTGACCGAGGCGGTGCGCAGGCGGCCGTACTCGGTGGTGCTGCTCGACGAGGTCGAGAAGGCGCACCCGGACGTGTTCGACGTGCTGCTGCAGGTACTCGACGACGGGCGGCTCACCGACGGTCAGGGCCGCACGGTCGACTTCCGCAACACCATCCTGGTGCTCACGTCCAACCTGGGCTCACAGTCCATCGCGGACGCGCAGCTCGATGAGCGTGGCCGTCGTGACGCGGTGCTGTCGGTGGTGCAACGCCACTTCAAGCCCGAGTTCCTGAATCGACTTGACGACATTGTGGTCTTCCACTCGCTCGGCACCGAGCAGTTGACGTCCATTGTGGACATTCAGATCGACAGGCTCGCGAAGCGGCTCTCGGCACGCAGGCTGGTATTGGAGGTCACCGAGGGTGCCCGCGAATGGCTGGCGCTGAACGGTTTCGACCCGATCTACGGCGCGCGACCGCTCCGTCGATTGGTTCAGTCCGCCATCGGCGACCAACTCGCCAAGGCACTGCTCGGCGGCGAGATCCGCGACGGCGACACCGTCCGTGTCGACATTCCGGAGCTCGAGGCGAGCGACTCCTTGGTGGTCGGACGCGTCGACTAATCCAAATGAGTCGGTGCGACACTCCCCCGGCTGATCTCTTGGGAGGCGGCCGGGGGATACGCTTGTCTACGTGGGTATTCCGGCGTGGATCTGGTTTGTCATCGCCGCTGTCGCATTGGTGGCGGGGCTCGGGCTGCTAGCTGCCGACAGAGCGCGTGAGGGCTCGCGCAACCGTGAGCGGATGCGCTGGGCCGAGCTGCGCGGCTGGCAGTTCGTCGAAGAGGACGAGCGGCTGCCTCAGCAGTGGCAAGGTGGTGCGCTCGGCTACTTCGGCGCCGAGGCCGCGGTCAACGTCGTCGCCGGTTCCACCTTCACCTCGGACGGCCGCCGCCCGGTGTTCATCTTCGACATCGAGTCGAACGGCCAGATCCCGGCGGTCGTCGTCGCCGTGCGCTGCAACCGCGTGCACCAGACGCTGCTGGAGATGTGGCTGGCCAGCGTCCCGTTCCAGCGTGACGGGATGCCCGAGATGCTCGGCCCGATCGGCCAGCGCTACGCCTTCGCCGACGACGGTGACGCCGCCCGCCTGATCATCACCCAGGACCTGGTCGACGCCGCCGACTCGCTCGGCGGCGACGTCGGCGTCGCCTGGCTCGAGAACGAATGGGTGCTGGCCAGCGCCGCGCCCAACGCCGGGCCGTCGAGGCTGGAGCGGCTGCTGCGCGACCTCGGCGAGATCGCCGACATCGTCGACCCGTTCGACGAGGAGTTCGGCGACGGCTCGGCCGGTGGTGCCACCGCGGCGCCCGCACCCGGCAAGCACTGGCAGGGCGAAGGCGAGCAGGTCCACTCACCCGACCAGCAGCAGCGCCCCGACTCCTACTGACGGGATAAAGCGGGCGAAGCCGAACATGGCAGGCCCCAGGCGGCCTGGGTGAGAGAGGTCGTGAGTGTTTTCGCCGGTTAGAACCGGCCATACCGCTCACGACCCCCACGCCCAAGCCGAGTCCGCGAGCGCGCCACCTTTGCGTTTCCCCTCAATAACTCCGGCCTGGAGTTAAGCCTGCTCTATCCCGTTTCTACTGAGGCTGGATGTCGAGCGGCAGGCCGGTGATCCGCAGGCCGCCGGCGACCGGCGCCTGATCGAGCAAGCCGATGCTGCCGCCGACTTCCTGCGCGAACTTGCCGTTCTGCCGGGTCGACGGCCCGCCGGTCAGCGGCTGGCTGATGGCGGCGGCGCCCGTGAAGTCGGTCGCGGTGTTGACGTTGAGCGCGGCGACGTGCTCGATGCCGAGGTCGCCGTTGAACGAGTTGCCGAGCGCGGTCTCGCCGCCCTCGACCACCCCGGGCAGCGTGCCCTTGAAGGCACCGAAGTAGCCGAGCTTGCCCGACTGCGCGCCTGCGACCGAGGTCGAGAGCCCGCCGAGGTGACCGCCGACGGCGTGCGCCTGGTTGAACGCGCCGTCGAAGCCGTTCGCCACCGTGCCGCCGGACTGGCTCAGGTCGAGCAGCCCGGTGAACGAGCCGCGCGCGAACTGCTCCGAGCTCGTCCCGACCGCGCCGAGGTCGCCGAGGTCGGCCGCCTGGCCCGACGACCTGGTGAGCCCGGCCGCGCCGCCGAGGTCGGACAGCGCGTGCGCGCCGTGCGCGTTCCCGTTGAGCAGGTTGGTCCTGGTCAGGTGCAGCTCGGGGGCCTCGGAGTGCTGGCTGAGCAGGTCGATGCCGTTCGGCAGCCGGAGGCCGTCCTCGTGGTCGGTCTCGGTGGCGAGGTGCGCGTCGGTCTCGGAGAGCACGCCTGCGACGGCCTGCGCCGGGTCGAGCGCCCACTCCTCGCGGCGGTTCAGCGAGCTTTCCGCGTGGCTCGCGTTGGTGGTGCCCGCGGTGACGGTGTTGCCGTCCGGGAGCTTGCCGGTGATGACGTCGGTGCTCTTGGCCGTGAGGAAACCGTTGAGGAACGAGCTGTTCTCACCGGGGCGGTCGGTGCTGCCCTGGGTGAGCCCGCGGTCGAGTGAGCCGGAATGGCGGTGCTCGATCGGCAGGTCGGCGGCCCAGGCTGCCTGCCCGGCGAGTACGAACGCGAGTGGCGCGGCGCCCGCGGCGACCTTGGGAAGATAGCGGGCTTTGCGCATGCTGTGCCGACCCATGCGCGGGACGATACTTCCCGACCAGCACCGTCGCATGTCAGGGGTTCACCGCGTTACGGTGGCGAAATGACCCGCACCGCAGTGATCACCGGAGCCACCGCAGGCATCGGCGCCCAGTTCGCGCGCACATTGGCCGCGGAGGGATATGACCTCGTGCTCGTTGCCCGTGACGCCGCCCGGCTCGCCGCGCTCGCCGCCGAACTTTCGGAAAACCACTCCATCGAGGCTTCAGCCTTGCCAGCCGACCTGTCCACCGCCGAGGGCCGGGCTTTGGTCGAAGAACGGCTGACCGAGGACGTCGACCTGCTGGTGAACAACGCGGGTTTCGGGCTCAACGGTGAATTCTGGACGGTTTCGCAAGACGACCTCCAGGCGCAGTTGGACGTCAACGTGACCGCGGTGCTGCGGCTGACCAGGGCGGTGCTGCCCGGCATGATCGAGCGCGGCCGCGGCGACGTGATCAACGTCAGCTCGGTCGCCGGGTTCTTCCGAGGCCGCGGATCCACTTACACAGCCAGCAAAAGCTGGGTGACCTCGTTTTCGGAAGGCGTCGCCGCCGCGTTGCCGCCCGGCGTTCGCGTGATGGCGCTCTGCCCCGGATTCACGACGACCGAGTTCCACGAGCGGGCCGGCCTCGACAAGCCGGGTCCCCAGAAGTTCTGGCTCAAGCCCGAGCAGGTGGTCACCGAGGCATTGGCCGATCTGCGCCGTGGCAAGGCGGTCTCGGTGCCGAGCTTCCAATACAAGGCCGTGGTCACGCTCGGCCAGCTGATCCCGCGCCCGCTGTTGCGTGTCATCGGCAACCGCGTAGGTGGCCGCAACCGCACCTAAACCTCGTGAGTGTTGCCGACGGTTCTAACCCAATGCCGGATAGTTGAGGCTTGGCCTGCCTTCTCGAGCGGGTGCTGACGGAACTAACGGCGCTTATGCGTCGCTCAGCGTTGCGAACGCCCCGTTCACAACGTTCAACCACCGGCCGCAACACTCACGACTCCGGCTAGGTGTCTATAGGCATATATAGCCAAATCGCTAGATATGGCTATGTAGGGCTAGCCCCACCCCGAAGACGCTCGTGCGCCCCAGGGAGTTCGGGGTGCTGGATGCCTAGCGTTTTCCCTATGAAACTGGGGAATGACGCGGTCCGCCTCGACGGTGTCCGCAAGGTCTACGGCAAGGGCGACTCCGGCGTCGCGGCGCTCAACGGCGTCAGCATCGGCTTCCCGCGTGGCGGCTTCACCGCGGTGATGGGGCCGTCGGGCTCCGGCAAGAGCACCTTCCTGCACTGCGCCGCCGGGCTCGACCGGCCGACGTCGGGCAGCGTCATCCTCGACGACCAGGACCTGTCGACGCTGAGCGAAACCAAGCTGACGAAGCTGCGGCGTGATCGGGTCGGCTTCATCTTCCAGGCGTTCAACCTGCTCCCGGCGCTGACGGTGGAGGAGAACGTCACCGTTCCGCAGATGCTGGCCGGGCGTAAGGCCGACCGCAAGTTCGTGCGCGAGGTGCTCGCCAGTGTCGGGCTGGCCGACCGCCGCAAGCACCTGCCGTCCGAACTGTCCGGCGGCCAGCAGCAGCGGGTCGCGATCGCGCGTGCGCTGATCGCGAAGCCCGCGGTGGTGTTCGCCGACGAACCGACCGGCGCGCTCGACACCCGTACCGCCGCCGACGTGCTCGGGCTGCTCAAGGGCACTCGGCAGACCGTCGTCATGGTCACGCACGATCCGGTCGCCGCGTCCTACGCCGACCGCGTCGTGTTCCTTGCGGACGGCAGGCTGGTCGACGAGATCTACGCGCCGACCGCCGCGGTCGTTGCCGAGCGGATGACCCACCTCGGCGAACTGGTCGGTGTCTGATGTTGCGGATGGCGATGCGCACGCTGCGGCTGCGCAAAGGCGGTTTCCTCGCCACCTTCGTCGCGATGTTCTTCGGCGCGCTGATCGTGATGGCGTGCGGCGGGCTGATGGAGACCGGCATCCGCACGGCCGTGCAGCCTCAGCGGCTCGCCGGCACGCCGATCGTGGTCGCGGGCGCACAGCAGCTCGAGATCCCCAAGGAGGATCCGGCCGAGCGCGACCCCGAAAAGGACCTCAAGACCGAGACCGCGAACCTGCCGGAGAAGGTCAGGCTCGACGCGTCACTGGTCGCGAAGCTGCGCGCGGTGCCCGGCGTCGAGCAGGTCGTCGCGGACATCTCGTTCCCTGCGGGGCAGGCGGTCGGCCACGGCTGGTCTTCCGCCGCGCTCACGCCGTACACGCTGACCTCCGGCAAGGCACCCGGTCAGGGGGAGGTCGTCGTCGAGTCGGGCACGGTCGGCGAGCGGATCGACCTGCCGGTGCCCGGCCGCGTCGAGTCGTTCCGGATCTCCGGCATCGCCGCGCCGCGGCACGCGGCAGGTAAGCCCTCGGTGTTCTTCTCCGACGACGAGGCGGCGCGACTGTCGGGGCATCCGGGTTACGTCGATGTCATCGGCGTCTTCGCTCCGGTCAACACCGACCTTTCGGCCGCGCTTCGTGGCACCTCGGCGCTGGCGCTGACCGGCGACGACCGGGGCACCATCGAATTCCCCGAAGCCGTCACCAGCGGCGAAGCGCTGATCGTGCTCGCGGCGGTGTCCGGTGGATTGTCGGTGATGGTCGCTATGTTCGTGGTGGGCAGCACGCTCGCGTTGTCGGTGCAGCAGCGAATGCGTGAGCTGGCGCTGCTGCGCGCCATCGGCACCACACCGAGGCAGCTGCGCCGGATGGTGCTCGGCGAGGCGATGGTCGTCTCGGTGCTGGCCACCGGGATCGCCGGGCTACTCGGGTCGGTGCTGGGACGCTGGCTGTTCGACCAGCTCGTCGAAAACGGTGTGGTTCCGCCAGTTGTCGAGTTCCACCAAGGCTGGATCCCGGTGGTGGCGGCCGCGGGCGCGGCGACGCTGGCCGCGTTCTTCGGCGCGCTGCTCGCGGCCAACCGGGCCGCGCGGACCCGGCCGACCGAGGCGCTCATGGAGGCCGGTGTCCAGCGGCAGTGGCTGACGCCGCTTCGCGTGATCGTGGCCGTGCTGTGCTTCGGCGGCGGGAGTGCGCTGGCGATCGTGACGGTCGCGGTGATGACCGGTCCGGTCGCGGCGAGCACCGCGGGCCCCGCGGTGATGCTGTGGGCGATCGGGTTGGCGATGATCAGCCCTGGAGTCACGAAGATGCTGGTCGCGGTCGTGCAGTGGCCGTTGCGCGCGTTGTCGGGGGTGAGCGGCCGGTTCGCGATGCTCAACGCGCGAGGCCGCAGCGTGCGCATCGCCGCCGCGGTCACCCCGATCATGCTGGCCACGGGTATCGCGACCGCCAACATCTACCTGCAGACCACCCAGGCCGCGGTCTCCGACCAGGCGTTCACCGAGAACCTGCGCGCCGACGCGGTGATCAGCGCACCCGCCGGGCTCGACCCGTCGCTGCTGGAGAAGGTCAAGGCCACGCCAGGTGTCACGGGTGCTTCGGAGTATGTGCCCAGCCAGGTGTTCATCCTCAAGCCGTTCGGCGAGACCGACGACGACGGCATCCCGGTGCTGGGCGTGACCGCGGAAGGCGCGGCGCAGACCACGGCCGCGGTCCCGTCTTCGGGAACACTGGCGGCGTTGCACGGCAACACCGTCGCGATGCCGGAGTCGCTCGGGCACAAGGTCGGCGACCGGCTCGTGGTGATGCTCGGCGACGGGGCTGTCACCGAGGTGCTGGTCGTGGCGGTGTTCCCGGCACGCGCGGGCTTCGAAAGCCTGCTCATGCCCGCCGAGACCATCGCGCCGCACACCACGACCGGGCTCGCGCCGCAGATCTTGGTTCGCGGGACCGCGGACCTGGGACAGCTGGCCCAGCCGGGCGTGACCGTCGCGGGCCGTGAGGCGCTGTTCGCCGCGCACGTGAAAGGCCGCGAAATCGGCGAGTGGGTCAACTACCTGCTGATCGGCATGATCATGGCGTACACGGTGATCTCGGTGGTCAACACGCTGGTGATGGGCACGATGCGCAGGCGCCGCGAGTTCGGCCTGCAACGCCTCACCGGCGCCACTCGCGCCCAGGTACTCCGCATGATGGGCATGGAAGGCGTGCTGATCGCGGTGGTCGGCGTGACACTCGGCACGATCGTCTCCGCAGGAGCCATCGTCCCGTTCTGCCTGGTCGTCACCGATTCGGTGCTCCCGACCGGCCCGTTGTCGATCTACTTGATCATTGCCGGGATCGCAGGCGCGCTCGCCCTCTTCTCGACTTTGGTCCCGGCCTGGGCGGCCACCAGCGGCCGCCCCGCCGAGGCGGCTCTGGCCGATGACTGAGAGTGCGTATGCGAGGATTCCGGCCGTGGCGTACCCCGGATTGGATCAAGCGGCGAAGTTCGAATTGGCGAGGCTGGTCACGGATCTTTCCGTGGTACACGGCAAAGTGACCCTGGCCTCTGGCAAGGAAGCTGACTATTACATCGACCTCCGGCGCGCGACGCTGCACCACGCGGCCGCGCCCCTGATCGGCAAGCTGCTCCGTCAGCTCACCTCGGACTGGGACTTCGGTTCGGTCGGTGGCCTGACGCTCGGCGCGGACCCGGTCGCGCTCGCGATGCTGCACTCGGCCGCGTCCGACGGCGTCGTGCTCGACGCCTTCGTCGTCCGCAAGTCGATGAAGACGCACGGCATGCAGCGGCGCATCGAAGGTGTCGAGGTGCTGGGTCAGCGCGTGCTTGCCGTCGAAGACACCTCGACCACCGGCGGCAGCGTGCTGACCGCCGTCGAGGCGCTGCGTGAGGCCGGCGCCGTCGTCGTCGGCGTAGCGACGGTCGTCGACCGTGACACCGGCGCCCGCGAGGCCGTCGAAAAGGAAGGCCTCGAGTACCGCTACCTGCTCGGCAAGGACGACCTCGGGCTTTCGTAAGCCCGTTCGCCGGTAGCGGACCAGCCTGCGCCCTGCGTGAGGCGGGGGTAACTTCCAGTACATGGACACCCCGCCTCCGCCGGGCCCGCCCGGCAAGCCGAAACCGCCTCCGCGCCGCGAAAAGCCGTCAGGCGCGCCGGAGCAGTACCCCCATGAGACGCCGACGCAGTACCCCGGCAAAAAGCCGGAATTCCCTCCCGGCGAAAAGCCACCGCCCCCACCGGGCCGCATCCCCCAGTTCCCCGAAGACCTGCCGCCGAGCCCACACGCTGGGTAAACGGATTCGCGCTTTGGGTTGAACTCTGTGTCGGCAGGTCGTTTTGTCGACGCATTCTCAGCGTTCCCGGAGTACCGTCGAAAATGACCGGGGGATCGCGAAGGGGGTCGTGATGGCAGCAGTGTTAGCCGACCTGACGGTAGCCGTGCACATACTGGCGCTGCTCGCGATCGGTTTCGGCGGGTTCCTGGCCTGGCGCTGGCCGAAGCTCATCTTCGCGCATCTGGCCGCCGTGCTGTGGGGTGTGCTGGTCAACATCTTCCCGATCCCGTGCCCGTTCACCGCGCTCGAGAACTACTTCCGCCACCAGCAGGGTCTCGGCGACCTGCCCGGCGGGTTCAACGCCTACTACCTCTACGGCACCGTCTTCCCCAGGCCGATGCTGCCGATGGTCGTGGTCATCGCGCTGGCGATCGTGGTCATCTCCTACGTCGGCGCGTACCAGCGGTGGCGCCACCGTCACCACGAGGACGCACCGGCGCACCGCGTCCGGCTGGGCTGAGCGACAATCAGTGCGTGACTGCTGAGCCGGACGAGACCGGGCCCACGGAGTGGGTCGCGCGTGAAGAGGTCGGCGTCGGGCCGTGGGAAGGCGAGTGGCCTGCCGACGAGCGGTACGACCCTGAGCTGCTCGAGAACGGCGACCGCCGCAACGTCGTCGACGCCTACCGGTATTGGCGCCGCTCGGCGATCGTGTCCGATGTGGACAGCCGTCGGCATCCGTTCCATGTGGCCATCGAGAACCTTCAGCATGATCACAACATCGGCACGGTCGTCCGCACTGCCAACGCTTTCGCGGCAGCTGCCGTGCACATCGTCGGCAGGCGCCGATGGAACCGCCGTGGCGCGATGGTCACCGATCGGTACCAGCACCTCGAGCACCACGCGGATGTCTCCGGTCTTGTCGCGTACGCCGAGTCGAACGACCTGAAGATCGTCGCCGTCGACAACACTCCAGGCTCGGTTCCGGTCGAAACCGTTGAGCTGCCAAGGAATTCGATCCTCCTTTTTGGACAGGAGGGACCTGGTTTGTCCGAGGACGCGCAGGCTTCGGCCTCACTCGTGGTCTCGATCGCGCAGTTCGGCACGACCCGGTCGATCAACGCCGGCGTGGCGGCGGGCATCGTGATGCACACGTGGGTCCGCCAGCACGCCGACCTCAAAGACGCCTGGTAAGCCCTACGCCGGCGCGACTTCGACCGGGATGCCGTTGAAGACCGCGTTGCCACTCAACGCGTCCAGCAAGGTCTCGTCGGCGACGATGTTGGAGTTCACGCCCGCGTGCGCGGTCGCGACGCGCGTGCGGGTGCCGTCGAGATCGTGACCCCAGCCGTGCGGAATGCTGACCACGCCCGGCCGGATCTCGTCGGTGACCTCGACCGGCACCTCGATCTTGCCCGCCCGCGAGTTGACCTGCGCGAGCCCGCCGTCGGTCAGCCCGAGGCGCGTCGCGTCATCGGGGTGCACCTGCACGGTGCAGCGATTTCCACCGCGTACCAACGCTTCCACGTTGTGCATCCACGAGTTGTTCGAGCTGACATGGCGTCGCCCGATCATCAGCAGGCCGTCGCGGGTGACGTCGAGCTCGGCCAGCAGGCGCGGCACGTCGGCCGTGATCGCCGCGGGCGCGAGTTCGACCTTGCCGCTCTCCGTGCTGAGCACGTCCGGGATGCGCGGCGTCAACGGGCCGAGGTCGATGCCGTGCGGGGCGGCTTCGAGATCGGCGAGCGTGAGGTCGTACGGACCGCCGCGCAGCATCAGGTCGACAAGCCGCGCAGGCCCGGTCCGGCCCGCCGCTAGCGCTGGGTCGACGCCCTGGCTCTTCGCGACGGTCGCCGCGACGAACTCGTCGAGCGCGGCGATGTCCGGGTTCGGGCCCTGCCCGGTGACGATGGAAGTCAGCCGCAGCAAGGTTTCCCATTCCCCCGGCACGTCGGACTCGAACGTCGGCGGGGTCCAGTTCACCACGTTGCGCACGGAGAGCTGGTAGAACGCGAGGTCGAAATGCGGCCTGGCCAGCGGTGACGGGCCGGGCAGGATCACGTCGGCGTGGCGCGAGGTCTCGTTGAGGTAGACGTCGAGCGAGACGACGAAGTCCAGCTGCGACAGCGCACCCGCGAGCCGCCCGGAGTTCGGCGTGCTGAGCGCCGGGTTACCGCAGACGGTCACCAGCGCGCGGACCTGACCTTCGCCGGGCGTCTCGATCTCGTCGGCGAGCGTCGCGGCCGGGATCTCGCCGTACACCTCGGGGTACCCGCGCACCCGCGAGTGGTAGCGGCCGACCCGGAACTGCCGCTTCTTCGCGGACCCGACCGGCCTGCCCGCGGCGGGGAACGGGAACATCGCGCCGCCCGCGCGGTCGAGGTTGCCGGTCAGCGCGTTGAGCACGTCGACCAGCCAGCTGGCGACCGTGCCGAAGCTCTGCGTGGTGGTGCCGATCCGCCCGTAGACGGCGGCGCATTCGGCCGCGGCCAGCTCGCGGGTCATCCGGCGGATCTCGTCGGCGGCGATGCCGACCTTCGGCGCGACGGCCTCGGGCGTGAACGGCTCAGCCAGCGTGCGCACCTCGTCGACACCGGCGAGGTGCTCTTCGAGATGCCCGAGCTTGACCAAGCCCTCGCCGAAGATCGTGTTGACCATGGCGAACAGCAGCAACGCGTCGGTACCGGGGACGATCGTGTGGTGCTCGTCAGCGGCGTCGGCGGTTCGCGTCCGGCGCGGGTCGATGACCACGATCTTGCCGCCACGCTTGCGGATCGCCTTGAGCCTGCCGCGCATATCCGGCGCGGTCATCAGGCTGCCGTTGGACACCAGCGGGTTCGCGCCCAGGATCAGCAGGTGCTGGGTCCGGTCGACGTCGGGAACCGGAATGGCCAGCGGATCGCCGAAGAGGAACCCCGAAGACATGTGCTTGGGCAGCTGATCGACCGAGGTGGCCGAGTAGAAGTTCTTGGTGCCGAGTGCCTTGTAGAAGACCCGGCCGTACAGCGTCTGCGCGATGTTGTGCACCGACGGGTTACCGGCGTAGACGGCGACGGCGTCGCGCCCGTGCTGCTGGATGATCGGCGTGAGCCGGGCGTCGATCTCGGCGAACGCCTCGTCCCAGCCGACCTCGACGAACTGCCCGTCCCGCTTGACCAGCGGCTTGGTGAGCCGATCGGGGTCATTGTGCAGCGCGCCGAGCGAGGCGCCCTTCGGGCAGATGTAGCCGCCGGAGAACACGTCTTCCTTGTCACCCGTGATGCGGCTGATCAGCTGTTTCTCGTCGAACGTGACATCCAGGCCGCAAGTGGCCTCGCACAGTGGACAGGTCACATGGGCAGTCGTCATCACCCGAACATACCGAGCGGTATGTCCTCGCACAAGCAAGGATGACCTCATGAACGCGGAGGAGGCGGTACTCGGCAGGCACCTGCGGCGGGTTTGGGCACTTCCCGGCACGGCACTCGGCCGCAGCCACTGGCCCCCCGCGTTGAGGGATCGCGTCCACTGGCACTGGAACTACTGGTGGCAAGCCCACTTCCTCGACTGCCTGGTCGACGCCCAGCTGCGCGCCCCTTCTCCTGCTCGCGCTTCGCTGATCGCCCGTTTCGTCCGCTCGGTGCGCCTGCGCAACTTCGGCCGCTGGACCAATGACTACTACGACGACATCGCCTGGCTCGGCCTCGCCCTCCAGCGCACCGGCCTCGAGGTTTCACCGGCTTTGACTGCGATCTCGGCGCAACTGCATGAGGGCTGGACGTCCGACGCGGGTGGCGGCATCTGGTGGCGTCGCGGTGACCAGTTCAAGAACGCCCCGGCGAACGGTCCCGCGGCGATCTTCCACGCCCGCGCGGGTGACTTGGCGCGCGCCGAGGCGATCGTCGAGTGGATGACCTCGCTCTTGGTCGATCCGGAAACCGGCTTGGTCTGGGATGGGTTCCGCCCTGACACGGGGGAGTTTGTTAAGCACATTTACACGTACTGCCAAGGGGTTTACCTGGGCGCTTGCCTCGAAGTGTCCAATGTGGAGGCTGCCGCTCGGACGGTGTTCGCGGTCGCCACACACTGCGCGCCCGGCGGTGTTTTGCGTGGCCAAGGCGGTGGGGACGGTGGCCTCTTCGCTGGGATCACCGCGCGCTATCTCGCCTTGGCGGCTCAACGACTCGATGGCGAACCCGCTGCTGTCGCCAGGTCTTTGGTGCTGACCTCAGCGGACGCCTGCGCCGCGAACGCGCTCGACACTTCGAACGGCCCGGTCTACGGCCCGGACTGGTCGACCCCGGCGACCCTGGACGAATCGCGCGACCTCTCCATCCAGCTCGGCGCCTGGATGCTTCTCGAAGCCGCCGCCACGCTTGGGTCGTGAGTGGTACGGCCGGTTCTAACCGGTCAAAACACTCACGACCCCAAAGCCTTGGGTGAGCCGCTCAGCAGCCGCAGGAAGACCGGTGATGGAAGCTCGGCGCCAGCCGCACGGTCTCCGGTGACCGCTCCGGCTCCGCGATCCGCGAAAGCAGCATGTGCATGGCCTTGCGCCCGATCTCGGCGATCGGCTGCGACATGGTCGTCAGCGGTGAGCAGACGTTCCGCGTCCACAACCCGTCGCCGTACCCGACGACGGCCAGATCGGTTCCGATCTTGATCCCGCGCCGGTGCGCCTCGTACTGGACGCCGATCAGCATCGCCTCGTTGGCCACGACCAGTGCCGTCGGCGCCGGCCAGCCGTCGAGGAGCTTCTTCATCGCCTTGGCCGCACCGCCCGGCGTCGACTCGCCGCAGACCACGACGTCCTTGCTCCAGCGCAGGCCCGCGCGGCCCAGGCCGTTGCGGAAGCCGGTCTCGCGCTCGAGTGTCACGCTGGATCCCGGGTTGCCGGAGATCAGGCCGATGCGCCGGTGCCGCTGGTTGACCAGATGCTTGACGAGCGTCGACATCGACTGGATGTTCTCGGTGCCTACCTGGTCGACGTCGGTGCGCGTGGCCAGCCGGTCGACGAGGACCGTCGGGACGCCCATCCGGACGAGGCCGTTGATCACCGCGTCGTCACCGATGGCGGGAATGAGCAACACGCCGTCGACCTGATCCGCGCGCAGTGAGCGGATGACCGCGGCCTCTTCGGAAACACTGTCACCGGTGTCGGCGACCGTGATCGTGCAGCCTGCCTCGGCGGCCGCGCTCTTGATGGCTTGCAGCAGTTCACCCGAATACGGGTCGGCGTGCACCGGCATGGCGACGCCGAACCGGAGGGTGACATGGGTGTCCCACAACGGCAATTCCGGTGACAGTGCAGTCATTCACCAAGCCCCTACTCGCGTTGAGGCCGACCATAACTGCTATTCGGGTGTCATCCAGTCGTGCTAACACAATGGGCTGGAAGAACCATCAATGTGGGTGAACGGGACCGCAGCCACACGACTCTCGGTGACGTAAAACCGGTGACAGGCGTACGGTTTCCGGCTTGCGGCCGGGGTCGTGGATTCTTGCCAAAAGCAGCCGCACGGCGTGCGTGCCGATCTCGTCGATCGGCTGCGCCATGGTCGTCAACGGCGGGTCGACCAGGTCGGCCCACTCGAAATCGTCGTAGACCACGACCGGCAGGTCGGTGCCGATTTTCAGGCCGCGGCGGCGGGCCTCGTGCAGCACGCCGACCATCATGGAGTCGTTGGCGACGACCAAAGCCGTTGGTGGCTCAGGCAAAGCGAGCAGCGTGTTGAACGCCAGCGCCCCGCCTTCACGTGAGGAATGCCCGCACTGCACCAGTTCCGCGGCGAACGTCAACCCGGAGCGGCCGAGCCCGAGCCGGTACCCGAGCGTCCGCTCGTCGCTCGTGGTCAGCCCGGCCGCACCGCTGATCATGCCGATGCGGCGATGCCCCAGCGACGCCAGATGCGCGGTCAACGCCGACGTGGACTGGATGTTCTCCGACCCGACCTGATCGACGTCCGTCCGTGTCGTCACCCGGTCGACCAGCACCGTCGGCATGTCCAGCGCGACCAGCTCGTTGATCACCGGCCCATCGCCTGGCGACGGCGTGATCAACAGGCCGTCGACGCGACGGGAACGCAGCGTTCGCACCGTTTCACGTTCGGTTTCAGCGGTGTCATGCGTGTCGGCGAGCAGGACCGTGTAGCCCGCGCGCGCCGCCTCGCGCTCGATCGCTTGCATCAAAACGGCGAAGTACGGGTTCGCCAGCAGGGAGATCGCCACGCCCAGCGAGCGCGTGCCGCCCGTGACCAGTGAGCGGGCGATGGCGTCGCCGGTGTATCCGGTCGTCTCGATCGCGCGCAGCACCGCGGCTTTCGTCTCTTCGGCGACCGCGCGGGTGCCGTTGACAACGTGCGACACGGTGGTGATGGAGACGCCTGCCATTTCGGCGATGTCACGCTGAGTCGGCCGGGAGGAGCGGGGCGGAGCCATGAGCACCCTTCTGACGATCTGCAAGCGTTTGCGCAAACGCTTGCGAGTCAGCATAGGCCTGTCTACGGTCCGGGGTCATCGAGAGCCTCACGATCATCATTTCGGAGGTAGGAAACCCATGGGACATCGTTGTCTCGCGCTCGCCGCGACCGCGGTACTCCTGTTCACCTCCGCTTGCACGGTCGACCGCCAGTGGGGCGGCAAGACCACGGCGGGCGAGGGCGGAAAGGCCAAGGTCGGGCTGGTCACCAAAACCGACACCAACCCTTACTTCGTCGAGCTGAGAGCCGCGGCCAAGGCCGCGGCGCAGGCGCAGGGCGCCGACTTCAGCGCGCTGGCAGGCCAGTTCGACGGCGACAACGACGGCCAGGTCCGCGCCATCGAGAACCTGCTCCAGCAGGGCGCGACCACCATCCTCATCACGCCGAGCTCGTCCACCGGGGTGTTGGACGCGATCGGCCGCGCCCGCGCGAAGGGCGTGCTGGTCATCGCGCTCGACACCGCGACGGATCCGGACACGGCCGTCGACGCCACCTTCGCCACGGACAACTTCGAGGCAGGCCGTCAGCAGGGCGCGTACGTCAAGGCCGCGCTACAGGGCGCCGCGCCCAAGCTGCTCATGGTCGACGGGACCGCCGGCAGCACGGTCGACACCGCACGCCACACCGGCTTCCTCAAGGGCATCGGGCTGACCGACGCGAGCCCCGAGATCAAGGGCCGCACCCCGGCGAACGGCGACCAGAGCCTGGCTCAGCAGGGTATGGAGAACCTCCTGCAGCGCACGACCGACATCAACGCCGTCTACTCGATGAACGAGCCGATGGGCCGGGGCGCGTACGCGGCGCTGCAGGCACGCGGGCTGGTCAACAAGGTAGCCATGGGCTCGATCGACGGCGGCTGTGAGGGCGTCCGCAACGTCAAGGACGGCCAGTACGCGGCCACCGTCATGCAGTTCCCGAAGAAGATGGCCGAGCAAGGCGTCACCGCGGCCGTCGAGTACGCGAAGACCGGTAAGAAGCCGAGCGGGTTCATCAACACCGGCTCCGCGGTCATCACCGACAAGCCACTGCCCGGCATCGAAAGTCACGACACCGCGTGGGGCCTGGAGAACTGCTGGGGAGGCCAGAAATGACGACCATCACCCGTGATCGCGCGTCCGTCGGCGAGTTCCTGCTCCGCGCGCCCGCGGTCGGGCCCGCGCTGGCGCTGGTCGCCGCGATCATCGTGTTCTCCCTGTCCACGACCACCTTCCTCGACCTCGACAACCTGTCGCTGGTCGTCGAGCAGTCGCTGGTGGTCGGCACGCTCGCGCTCGGCCAGACGCTGATCATCCTGACCGCCGGCATCGACCTGTCCAACGCGTCGGCCATGGTCGTCGCGACGCTGATCATGGCGAAGCTGGCAGGCAGCGGCGGCATTGTCGCGCTGATCGTCGGCGTGCTGGTGACGGTCGCGATCGGCGCGGTCATCGGCTCGCTGGTAACCCGGATCAAACTGCCTGCGTTCATCGTCACGCTCGGCGTGTTCACCATGCTGACCGCGTCGGCGAAGCTGATCGCGGGCGGCCAGGCCATCCCGGTCGCGGACGGCGTGCTGCGCTGGCTCGGCACCCGCCGGTACCTCTTCGGCGGCATCCCGATCACCTACGGCATGACGCTGGCGCTGCTGATGTACCTCGTCATCTGGTACGCGCTGACCAAGACCGCGTGGGGCAAGCACGTCTACGCCGTCGGCAACGCGCCGGAGTCCGCGCGGCTGTCCGGCATCAAGGTCAACCGCACCATCCTGTCGGTGTACGTGGTCGCCGGGTTCATCTTCGGCATCGCGGCCTGGCAGGCGATCGGCCGCGTGCCCAACGCCGACCCGAACGCCTTCCAGCTCGGCAACCTCGACTCGATCACCGCGGTCGTGCTGGGCGGCACGAGTCTCTTCGGCGGCCGGGGCTCCGTGCTCGGCACGCTGTTCGGCGCGCTCGTCGTGGCCGTGCTGCGGTCCGGGCTCACCCAGATGGGCGTCGACGCGCTTTACCAGGACGTCGCGACCGGCGCGCTGCTCGTCGTCGCCGTGGTCGTGGACCGGGTCGTCAGGAGGAAGGCATGACCGAACCAACGCTCCAAGCACGCGGCCTGGTCAAGCGCTATGGCCACGTCACCGCGATCGACGGCGCCGACTTCGACCTCTACCCGGGCGAGGTGCTCGCGGTCGTCGGCGACAACGGCGCCGGGAAGTCCAGCCTGATCAAGGCGTTGTCCGGCGCGCTCATCCCCGACGAGGGCGAGATCAAGGTCGACGGCGAGGTCGTGCACTTCAAGTCGCCGCTGGACGCGCGCCATGTCGGCATCGAGACGGTTTATCAAGACCTGGCCGTCGCGCCCGCGCTCGACATCGCGTCGAACATGTTCCTCGGCCGCGAGATCCGGAAAGGACCGTTCCGCAAGCTCGACACGGGCACCATGCGCGCGCAGGCGCAGAAGGTGCTCGACGAGCTCGGCATCAAGGTCAAGTCGATCACCCAGCTGGTCGAGACGCTGTCCGGCGGTCAGCGCCAGGGTGTCGCCGTCGCACGAGCGGCCGCGTTCGGCACCAAAGCGGTGATCATGGACGAGCCGACGGCCGCGCTGGGCGTCGCGGAGTCCGGCAAGGTGCTCGCGCTGATCGACCGGATCCGCGAGCGCGGCCTGCCGGTGGTGCTGATCAGCCACAACATGCCGCACGTGTTCGACATCGCCGACCGCATCCACGTGCACCGGCTCGGCAAGCGCGTCGCGGTCGTCTCGCCGAAGACGCACACGATGAACCAGGTGGTCGGCCTGCTCACCGGTGCGCTGCGGCTCGGCGAGAACGGCGAGGTCGAAGAGGTCGAGGCGGCGGTGAGAGCCGGGCTATGAGTGTCGTGCTGGCGGGTCTGTGCACCGTCGACGTCGTGCAGCGGGTCGCCGAACTGCCGTCGCCTGGCGAGAAGGTCCAGTCGCTCGCGGTGGACGTCGCGGCCGGGGGGCCCGCGGCGAACGCCGCGGTGACCGTGGCCGCGCTCGGCGGCGAGGCGACCTTGCTGACCGTCCTCGGCGCACACCCGCTGGCCACGCTCGCCCGCGCCGACCTCGAAGCACACGGCGTCGAGGTCGTCGACCTGCTGCCCGACCACCCGGATCCGCCGGCGGTCAGCGCCGCGACCGTGCGCGACCGCGATGGCGAGCGCACGGTCGTCTCGCGCAACGCCGCCTCGTTGTTGACGCCGGCCCCCGCGCTCACCCCGCTGAAACCGGCGTCCGCCGTGCTGGTCGACGGGCATCACCCGGCGCTGGCGTTGCGCACCGTCCGCTGGGCGCGTGAGCGCGGGATCCCGGTGGTGCTCGACGCGGGCAGCTGGAAGCCGGTGCTCGACGAGCTGCTGCCGTTCGTGGACATCGCCGCGTGCTCGGCGCAGTTCCGCGTGCCGGGGCCGGGGCTGCACGAGCGCGGGGTGCCGACGGTGATCACCACCGCTGGACCTGAACCCGTTCGCTGGTCCACAGTGAACTCTTCGGGGTCCGTGGCCGTTCCCGAAGTAGCCGCGCTGGACACGCTGGGCGCCGGCGACGTCTGGCACGGCGCGCTGGCGTACGGCGTGGGGAAGTTCGAGCTGCCCGAGCTGATCGGGTTCGCCAACGAGGTGGCCGCCGAACGGGTGCGGCACGCGGGACCGCGATCCTGGGTGGACGCGGTGCGAGGAAAGGGAATGCGATGACATCGTTCGAGGACCTCCTGACCAGGGCACAGGCGATGGCCAAGCCCGGTCAGCGCAGCGTGCTGGGCATCGTGGGCGCGCCCGCGTCCGGCAAGACGACGCTCGCGTGGAGCCTCGCGAACGCGCTCGGCTCACGGGCCGCGGTGGTCGGGATGGATGGGTTCCACCTCGCGCAGGTCGAGCTGCGCAGGCTCGACCGCGCCGAGCGCAAGGGCGCGCCGGACACCTTCGACGCGAACGGGTACGTCAACCTCGTGCGCAGGCTCGCCGCCGGCGGCGAGACCGTCTACGCGCCCGAGTTCCGCCGTGAGATCGAGGAGCCCATCGCCGGCGCCGTGCCGGTGCCTGCCGACGTGCCGCTCGTCATCACCGAAGGCAACTACCTGCTGCTCGACTCCGAGCCGTGGAACGGCGTGAAACCGCTGCTCACCGAGGCCTGGTTCCTGGCGCCGGACGAGCCGGAGCGCATCGAGCGGCTCGTCTCGCGGCACCGGCGGTACGGGCGCTCGCTCGTCGAGGCGAAGCGGCGCGCGCTCGGCTCCGATCAGCGCAACGCCGACCTCATCGACGCCACGCGTTCGCGCGCGGACCTGGTGCTGGAGAACCTCCCGCTGGTTAACTTCGCCATATGACTGGGGTTCTCATCGTCACCGGCGGCAGCCGGGGAATCGGCGCCGCCGTCGCCGAGCTCGCCGCGGACAAAGGCTACGACGTCGTCATCAATTATGCGAATGACGCATCAGCCGCCGAATCAATTGCTTCGCGTGTTGAACAAAAGGGTCGCCGCGCGCTTACCGTGCGCGGCGACGTCGCGTCGGAGGGCGACGTCCACGAATTGTTCGAAGCGGCTGCCAATTTCGGACCACTGACCGCCTTGGTGAACAATGCCGCGATCACCGGCAATACCCCGGGCCGATTGGACGAGCAAACGGTAGAAACCGTGCGACGAGTGGTCGACGTGAACGTCACCGGTGTCTTTCTGTGTGTACGGGAGGGCATTCGCCGCATGTCCACCCGCCGCGGTGGTTCCGGCGGCGCGATCGTCAACGTGTCGTCGACGGCCACGCGTACCGGATCGGCAGGCGAGTGGGTGCACTACGCGGCGACGAAGGCCGCTGTGGACACTTTGACTTTCGGTGTGGCGCAAGAGGTAGCCAGGGAGGGCGTCCGGGTCAACGCGATCGCGCCCGGCATGGTCGACACCGGACTGCACGCGGCGGCCGGACTGCCGGACAGGCTCGACCGGATCGCCCCGACCATCCCGATGGGACGCGCGGGTCAGCCGTCGGAAATCGCCGAAGCCATCCTCTGGGCGCTGTCGCCCGCGGCCTCTTATCTGACCGGATCAGTACTCCAAGTGGGTGGCGGCCGCTAGGCCGTGAACCGGATTCCTTTTTCTTCCGTGTGGCTTATGTTGAAGCAGATGCGGTTCAGAAAGGAATCCCCATGGCGGACTTGCAGACTTTCACCCTGCCCGTGTCAGTCACCGGAACCAATGCGGAAAAGAACCTCGGCAAGCAAATGATCAGGGTGTGGCAGGAAGACGGGATTTTTCAAGTCGTCGCCGAGCCCGTGCAAGATCAGAAAACGCAGGAAGCCTTTCAGGCGAGCAAGAGATTCTTCGAAACGCCCCTGGCGCACAAATCTGGGTTCGTCAGCGACCTGACGTACAGCGGCTACATCGCCTCCGGCGAGGAGGTCACCGCGGGCGAGGCCGACTACTCGGAGATCTTCACCGTCTGCAAGGACGTCCCCGAAGACGACCCGAAGGTGGCGGCGGGGTGGCCGTGCCACGGGCCGGTGCCGTGGCCGGACGAGGACTATCACAAGACAATGTCGTCATACATGGACGAACTCGGCGCCATGGGCGAAAACCTGCTCAAGCTCGTCGCGCTGGGGCTGGGCTTGGAGATCGACGCGCTCACGAAGCTCACGGTCGACGGCTGGCACCACATGCGGGTGCTGCGCTTCCCGCCGATGTCGACGGCGACGTCACGCGGCATCGGCGCGCACACCGACTACGGTCTATTGGTGATCGCCGCGCAGGACGACGTCGGCGGGCTGTTCATCCGGCCGCCGGTCGATGGCGAGCACCGCAACCGCAACTGGCTCGAGGACGAGAGCATGGCCGGGATGTACGAGAACGAGGAGCCGTGGCACTTCGTCGAGCCGGTGCCGAGCGTGTTCACCGTCTTCCCCGGTGACATCCTGCAGTTCCTCACCGGCGGCGCGCTGCTGTCGACGCCGCACAAGGTCCGGCTGAACACACGCGAGCGGTTCACCATGGCGTACTTCCACGAGCCCAATTTCGAGGCCTGCGTCCGGCCGCTGTCCGGTTCGGCGACCGAGGACGAGTACATCCACTACGGCACGCACTTCACGAACATGTTCACCCGGTGTTACCCCGATCGTGTTACGACACAGCGCATCGAGGCGGACGACCGTATGTCAACGCTGGCCCGACTGCGTGAAGCCAACCTCCAAGGCTGAGTTTCTGTCGTCCTCCGAGCACGCGGTGTGTTGTCACCGTTGATGACCCCGGTTAGTAACAATCCTTTACGTGTCTTCCTGGCTTTCATGACAGATGTGTAAGGCTGATGGAGCACTCAGGGTCAAGAGTCACTAGCACGGGCGGAGCCGCCCCTTGATCACCGGGGCCGGATAGCCCGGCATCGGTGTGGCGCTTTGATATGCCACGGGGTGCGCCGACGGGGGTCGGAAAGAAGGACGGCCGCAAGAACATGTCAAAGCTGAGGTCTGTGCACCACCTGGCACTTACCGTGACCGATGTGGACCGGAGCGTGCCCTGGTACGCCCGTGTACTCGAGTTGGAGGAGTCCGCCAGGCGCGACGACCCGGAAACCGGGCTGCGCAAGGTGGTTCTCCGTTCACCAGGTGACGAATTCGCCGTGATGCTGGTCCAGCACGCCGAACAGGCGCGTCGCTCGTTCGACGAACGGCGGACCGGCCTGGATCACGTCGCTTTCAAGGTGTCTTCGCACGCGGACCTGGCGGAGTGGGAGCAACGGCTGACCGAGTACGGCGTGACGTACACGCCGGCGTCGCCGTCCCGCACTCTGCCGGGCGCCGCGGTGATCGTCTTCCGCGATCCCGACGGCATCCAGCTGGAGGTCTGGGCCGACCCGGAACCTTAGGAAGCGTTGGCCGTCTGGTCGTCGTCGATCGGCTTGCGCATCTCCTGCCGGTACCGCAGTACCCCGTAGCCGGTGCCCGCGACGAAGAACGCGATGCTCAGCCACAACGCGACCGTCTTGACCCAGGGGATCTGGTCGAGCAGGCCCGCGCCGTAGTAGCCGAGCAGCACCAGCGTCGGCACCCAGAACAGGCCGCCGACCGCGGTGGCGGCGGCGAACCGGCGCGGATCCATCCGCGCCGCGCCCGCGATCAGCGGCGCCAGCGTCCGGATCCACGGGATCCAGCGCGCGGCGACGATCGCGAAGAATCCCCGCCGATCGAGGAACCGCTGCGCCCGTTCGAGGTTGTGCCGGTTGAGCACCTTCCCGCCCCGGCGCGCGATCAGCTTGGTCCCGGTGTGCTTGCCGATGTAGTAGCCGACCTGGTTCCCCAGCACGGCGACGACCAGCGCGGCCGCCGACAGCAGCCACGCGTTCGCGTCCGACCCGTGTTGCGCGAGCACGACACCGGCGGCGAACAGCAGGGAGTCACCGGGCAGGAAGAGGCCGACGATGAGCGCGCATTCCGCGAACACGAAACTCAACACGATGACCCACACCAGCAGCGGACCGGCGGTGTCCAGCCAGCTCACACCGATACCCGGCGCCTCCGCATAAAAGGCACTCACAGCAAAAGCCTACGTGGTCTTCACATCCCCCAGCCGGACAACCGATGTATTCAGGGTGTCGCCGGCCCCCGCTACTTAACAACCCCCCCGCCCGTCCCTGGGGGCTCCGCCCTGCACCAGTCTATCGGCCCCCACCGGCCAGAACCCTGGTCAAGATCAACATCCCCAGGTTTGTCCACATTCGCCGAGCCCCTGTGGACAACCCGGTCTAGTTGATCTTGGAAGCCTGGTGATGTCGGGGTGTGGAGGTAGCGTTGATTCGGGGGCTGCTCGGTCGGGGCTGATGCTCGGGTGGTCCATTTTGGAGCGAGCGAGTTGAGCTTGGGGTGCCGTTGTGAAGGCCAGGACCCTGGCGCATGCTCCGGCTCGCAGGGCTCGCAGGGCTCGCAGGGCTCGCAGGGCTCGCAGGGCTCGCAGGGCTCGCAGACCGACCGAGTGCACTGGTCCGGCTAATCGCGTCGATCCGGCCCGTCGCGCCGTTGTCGCTGGACGCGGCCCCTTCGGCTCCGTGAGGCGACCGAATTATCCACCTTTGACCGGTTCCGCGAGGGTCCGCACGAAACAAAAGCCACTCTTGCAACGCTCAGGGTTGCAAACGCCACTCTTGTCGCGCCCGCGCGCCGCCCGGCCAAGCCTCGCGATCCCAGGCTGACCGGTTTGCCCCAATATGCCCGAACCAAAACGAGCCTGAACGTTGTGAACGGGGCGTTCACAACGCTCAACCTGGATCCACCGGTTGTTTTCTGGTGATCGTTTTCGTGGTTGCTGATCTTGTGGTGGTTGTGCGGGCAGGGGAATGTGGC
>NZ_JBHWEB010000089.1:0-18363 GCF_042734395.1 Amycolatopsis sp. NPDC059657
GCGTGGTGGGCGTGTGCGGTGGGGGGGCGTTACCCCCCCCCCCCAACGCTCACGAGTCCTTTAGAACTTGGCGCACTGCCCGGCCGAAGGGCCACGCACCGTGTTGCTCAGCGAGTAGTCCGACGGCGCCGGCGAGTTGGCCGCGCAGGCCAGCGGCCCGCCGACCGAGCTCGCCGTGAGCACCGGACCGTGGTTACCGGTCAAAGTGACCGGGCCCGCGATGTCCGCCTGCTCGATCGAGACCGTGCCCTTGGTGCCGGTGATCGACACCGGGCCGCCGACCTTGGTCCCGTTCAGCACGACCTGCTCGGCGTTGGCCGACGACAGCGGGCCGCCGATCGAACCGCCGGTGGCGATCAGGGTCGCGCCCGGCGCGACCGTGACCGGGCCGGTGACCGTCGCGTCGTCGAGGCACACCGTGCCGGTGACGGTCAGCGGTCCGGCGTGGGTGCCGGTGATCGTCTTCGAGCACGTGGCGTCCGGCTTGCCGAGCAGTTCGAACTCGGCGAGCGACATGGTGCCGCCGGAGGTGGCGGTGACCTCGAGGCGGTAGTACTTGAAGTGCGCCGGGTTGGTCACCTTGAACGCCCGTGTCTGCTGGCGCCACTGGAAGGACTGGTCGGTGCGCTCGTCGGCGACCGCCCAGTTGACTCCGTCGTAGGAACCCTTGAGTGTCCAGCTCTTCGCGTCACCAGGGACCTTGGCCGAGGTGAGCGTGTACATCGTGGCCGCCTCCTTGGTCGAGTTGAGCTGGTACTGGATGGGCGCGGTCACGACGGACTCGGTGCGCGAGGTGTTGTCGAAGATCGACTTCACCGCGTTGACGTCCACCGCGGCACCGGTGGCCGTGCCCTTGCCTGGCCCGGTCAGGTCGTGCAGCGGGGACGGCGCCGCGTCGCCGGTGGTGATCGACGTCGGCGCGTCGTTCGGGCCGGTGCCCCACTTCGAGGGGTTGGGGCCCATGTCGAAGTCGAGCGTGCCGCCCTTGGCGATCAGGTCCTGCGGGATCGACGTGGACGAGTACGCCTTGCCGTTGACGCGCAGGCCCTGCACGTAGATGTTCTTCGCGTTGTTCTTCGGCGCGTTGATCACCAGGTTCTTGCCACCGGCGAGGTGGATGGTCGCCTTGGTGAACAGCGGGGAGCCGATAGCGTAGTTCGGGCTGCCCATCTGGAGCGGGTAGAAGCCGAGTGCGCTGAACGTCCACCAGGCCGACTGCTCGCCGTTGTCCTCGTCGCCGGCGTAGCCCTGGCCGATCTCGCTGCCGGTGTAGAGGCGTCCGAGTGCTTCACGGACCTTGGCCTGGGTCTTGGACGGCTGGCCCGCGTAGTCGTACATGTACATCGTGTGGTGTGACGCCTGGTTGGAGTGGCCGAGCTGGCCCATCCGGACGTCGCGGGCTTCGCGCATCTCGTGGATGACGCCGCCGTAGGAGCCGGGGAAGTTGGCGGTCTCCTGGTCGGCGAAGAACGCGTCGAGCTTCTTGGCGAGGCCTTCCTTGCCGCCGTAGAGGTTGGCGAGGCCTTGGCCGTCCTGGGGTACGGAGAACGCCATGCCCCAGCCGTCGGTTTCGGTGTAGTCGATGCCCCAGACGCGGGGGTCGTACTCGGCCTTGGAGCGGGTGAACTTGCCCGCGGCGTCGCGTCCCTGGAAGAAGCCGACGCTGGGGTCGAAGACGTTCACGTACTGCTGGGCGCGGCTGGTGAAGTACTCGTAGTTGGCGAGGTATTCCTGCTTGCGTGGGTCGGTGGCGGGTGCTTCGTCGTAGAGCTTCTTCGACAGGTTGGCGATGCCGAAGTCGTTGACGTAGCCCTCGATGGACCAGGAGAAGCCGTGTTCGGCGGTGTTGGGGGCGTAGCCGAGGAACATGCCCTCGTCGGCACCCTTGCGGCCGACCGCGTTGTTGGGCGGGGTGACGGTGGCGTTTCTGAGTGCCGCGTCGTAGGAGGATTTGACGTCGAAGTTCTTGACGCCCTTGAGGTAGGCGTCGGCGAAGGCGACGTCGGAGCTGGTGCCGGTCATCAGGTCGGCGTAGCCGGGTGAGGACCAGCGTGAGATCCAGCCGCCGTCGCGGTATTGCTGGACGAAGCCGTCGATCATCTTGCCTGCCATGTCAGGCGTGAGGAGCGAGTAGGCGGGCCAGGTGGTGCGGTAGGTGTCCCAGAAGCCGTTGTTGACGTAGGTCTGGCCGTCGACGATCTTCGAGCCGGTCTGGGTGGGGGTGTCCACGCCGGTCTTCGGTGAGACGAAGCTGGCGTACTTGTAGGCCGGTGCGGCCGGGGTGCCGGTGTTCTCGTGCCCGGAGTTGGGGTAGAGGAACAGGCGGTAGAGGTTGGAGTACAGCGTGGTCAGCTGGTCCTTGGAGGCGCCTTCGACCTCGATGACGCTGAGTTTCTCGTCCCAGGCCTTCTGTGCGGCGTCGCGGACGGTTTCCAGTGTCGCGGTGGGTGCGATTTCCTGTGCGAGGTTCTTCTTGGCCTGATCGACGCTGATCAGGGAGGTGGCGATGCGCATGTTCACGGTCTGGCCGGTGAAGCGCAGGTAGCCGCGGACGTTGTCGCGGCCTTCGCCGGGGAGTTTGCCGCCGGCGGTGACCGGCTTGTCGAAGGTGGCGTAGACGAACATGCGGCCGGCGCCGGCGGAGAGGCCGCTCTTGGCGTCGGTGTAGCCGCTCAGTGTGCCGCCCGCGGTGTCGAGGGTGAGGCCGCCGCTGTTGTTGATGTTGTCGAAGATGAGGCTGGAGTCGTTGCCGGGGAAGGTGAACCGGAACAGGGCCGCGTGGTCGGTGGGCGCGAGTTCTGTCTTGATGCCGTTTTCGAACTGCACGCCGTAGTAGTGGGCGCGTGCGGTTTCGTTCTCGTGCTTGAAGGCCAGCTGGCGCTTCTCGCGGTTGGCGTCGGGGACGCCGGTGGCGAGTGACGGCATGACCTGGAAGCTTTGGCGGTCACCCATCCAGGGGCTGGGTTCGTGGCTGGCGCTGAACGACTGCAGTGTCGGCAGGTTCTGGGCGTTGTTGCCGGAGTGGTAGTCGTAGAGCCAGCTGTTGGAGCCGGCGTCGGTGACGGGGGTCCAGAAGTTGAAGCCGTGCGGGACGGCGGTGGCGGGGAAGTTGTTGCCGCGCGAGAAGGTGCTGTTTGCGAGGGTGCCGCGGGTGGTCAGCACGTTGTCCGTCGGCCGCTTGCTGGCGGGCGGGGTCGGGGTGGCCGAGATCTTGATGTCGTCGAGCCAGCCCTGCAGCACGCCGGGGCCGTTGGGGTTGTCGTAGCCGACGAGGATGCGGTCGATGGTCTTGCCCGCGGCGAGTGCGATGTTGGAGCGGACGAGGTTCCATTGGTTGGTGTAGAGGACCTTGCTCGCGCCCTGGCCCTGCGGGGTGAGCGGGAAGCCGTACTGGTCGACGGCGCCGAGCTGGCTGAGGTAGGTGCCGTCGGTGAAGGCGAGGTCGACGGCGACGTTGGTGCTCGGGTACTTCAGATCGTCTTTGATGAACTGGGGCTGGACCTTGTACGAGAGCTCAGTGGTGCCGGTGACGGGGATGTCGACGTCGAAGATCTTGTTGTAGGACCAGCCGTGTCCGGCGACGGTCTGGCTGCCGGAGTAGCGGTAGGCGCGCAGTCCGGTGAAGCCGACGCGGTTCTTGTTGGTGTAGCCGGCGGTGGGGCCGGAGTCGGGGAAGCTGCGCATGTTCGGCAGCGGCGGCGGCGCGGGCTCGTCGTTGGCGAGGAGCAGTTCGGCGACCTGCATGATCGGGCCGCCGTTGTTGCGGGTGACGTCGTAGCGGAAGTATTTGAAGGCCGCGGTGGGCGCGGCGAGCTTGTAGTCCTTCTGCTGGAAGCGGTCGCTGAACGTCTGGTTCGTCTGCTTGTCGATGTCGGTCCAGGTCAGCGCGTCGTTGGAGCCTTGGAGTGCCCAGTCCTTGGGGTCGCGCTCGGGGGCGTCGTTGGCCGAGGTGACCGCGTAGTGGGTGATCGAGACCGGCTCGGAGAGCGTGATCTGTTCCCAGGCGGTGGGGGTCCAGGCGAGCCATTTGGTGTCGGCGGTGCCGTCGACGAGGTTGGGCGAGTCCTCGTTGCCTGCGGTGTTCTCGCTGCTGGCGCTGGTCTCGGTGACGCGGCCGCGGATGTCGCCGGGGATGGCGGTGCCGTTGGCGCCGTTGACGCCGAACGCCTTCTGCTTGCCTTGTGCGTCGGTTTCGACGGTGTCGTTCCAGGTCGGCTGGGGTTCGCCGGTCTCGAACGAGGAGTAGAAGTCCGGCGGGGCTTCGGCGTGCGCGGTCGTGGGGACGGCGGCCAGGCCTGCGGCTATGACAACGACGGACAGCGCGGAGCTGAGCGTTGTTCTGGCGCTTCGGGGCATCGTTGCTCCAAGCTCTTCTAGCGGGGCGACATCGGGGCGCGCGGGGGAGCGCTCAGAGAGGCAACCTCGCGGGTGACATCGATGTCAAGACCGGTGGCGGATCCTGGCCCGAATCGGACAAGGGGAGCGTCCGTCCGGGTTATCGCCTCCCTTGATGACGCTCACCTGGAGTCGGGGGGGGGGGGGGGGGGGTTGGTGGGGGGCGAGCCCACCCACCACCGGCCGGCCCTGGGGGGGGGCGGGGGGGTTTTCCCCCCCCTTTTTTCGCCCCCCCGGGGGTGTGGTTTGGTTTGGGGCCGTTACCCCCCGGCCATACCACTCACGACCAGGTCAAAGCCGTTGCTGTGTGAGCGGATGGATCAACGGTTCCGGAATTATCGCTGGTTCGTCGTCCACTGAAGGCGGCTACAGCGCTGTCCGCTGGGATGTCGCGGGCAAGGCGACCGACGTCGGTGTGGAAGTGGGGAACCTCAGCGAGGTGTTGGCGATCAATGAGCGGGGGATCATGGCCGGTCAGGTCAGCGAGGCCGGCAAGTACCGCGTGGTGCGTTGGGACGAGCAGGGCCAGGCGACGCGACTGCCCACGCTAGGTGGGGCGGCGAGCAGGTTCCGTGCGCTCAATGGCGAGGGCATGGTCGTCGGCGAGGCTGATTCCGCCGACCGGCTCAGTGTGCCGGTTTACTGGGATCGGGATGGGCAGGTCTTCGCACTGCCGCCGGTAGCCGCCGACGAGCCCTACGCCGTCAGCGACATTAACGACCACGGCGTGATCGTTGGCTCGGCGATCGTGCCTGACCAGTACTTCCGTGCCGTGGTGTGGCGCACGCGGTGAGTGTCAGGCGTGGGCGGTCATGAGGTCGATCAGGCCGTGGGGTGCGTTCGCGTCGAAGCAGAGTTCGAGGTTGCCGGCCGACTCGCGTGCCGCTTCCTCGCTGCGGGGGAAGAGCGCTGACTCGTAGGCCGTGAGTGCCTTCTCGAGGTCGGTGGGGGCGGCGATGATCGCGGCGGCGAGTTCGGCGCCGTCGATCATCGCGAGGTTGGCGCCCTCACCGGCGAAGGGGGACATCACGTGTGCGGCGTCGCCGAGGAGGGTGACGCCGGGGGTGCGCGGCCAAGCGTGGCCGACCGGGAGCGCGTGGATGGGGCGGGGGACGAGTGGGCCGTCGGCGTCGGTGATGAAGGCGCGCAGGCTGTCGTCCCAGTCTTCGAAGTGGCGCAGCAGCACGGTTTTGGTGTTCGACGGGTTGAGGGTGGTGACCCAGTCCGCGTCGGTTTTGAGTGCGCAGTAGACGTGCAGGCGGTCGCCGGGTTCGCGGTGGGCGAGGAAGCCTTTCTGGTCGCCGAGTGCGAAGAGCATGCCGCCGCCGATGATCGCGGCGCTTTCGGGGTGGCGGGTGTCGGCGTCGTCGAGGGTGAGTTCGACGAAGGACAGGCCCGAGTAGGCCGGGGTCGCGGGCGAGACGAGCGGGCGGATCTTGGACCAGGCGCCGTCGGCGCCGATGAGCAGGTCGGTGGTGAAGGTGCCGCCGTCGGCGAGTGTCACCTCGTGACGGCCGTCGCCGAGCGGGGTCGCGCCGGTGATTTTGGTGCCCCAGCGGATGGTTCCGGCGGGCAGTGAGTCGAGCAGGAGGCCGCGGAGGGTTTCGCGCTGGATCTCGGGGCGGTCGCCGGTGCCGTCGTCTTCGCTGGCGAGGTGGACGGTGGCGTGGCGGTCGATGATGCGGGTTTCCTGGCCACCGTCGTGGACGGCGGCCAGGAACCGCTCGTGCAGGCCCGCCGCGCGCAGCGCGGCTTGGCCGGTTTCCTCGTGCAGGTCGAGCATGCCGCCCTGGGGGCGGGCGGTGGGGGAGGCTTCGAGGTCGAACACGGCGGTCTCGATACCGCCGAGGTGCAGGACCCTGGCGAGGGTGAGGCCGCCGAGTCCGGCGCCGATGATCGCGATGGGGTGATGGGTGGTCATGGTGACTCCTTGGTGGTCGGCCGGCTTGCCACCCACCTTACACGAACATGTTCGTCACGAACATGTTCGCTCACGCGTTCACCTTGTCGAGGAATCCCGCGAGGTTGGCCGCGGTCCGCTCGATCAGCTCCTCCACGCTCAAGGACTCGTGCAGCCTGCCGCCGTTGCCCGCGTCCTTTTTCCCGCGCAGGTAAAGGGAACAGGCCAGGTCGGCGCAGATGTACGAGCCCACCGAGTTGCCCTGGCGGCCTTCCGGCCCTGCCTTGCGCGCGGTCATCAGCGAGACGCCGTCGCCGGAATGTGTGGTCAGGCACAGCGAGCACATGCTGCGCCGCGCCAGCCCGGCCTGCGCGGCCCGGCGCAACGCGATGCCCACGAGCCCGTCTTCGGATTCGGCGACGATGTAGGACCGCTCGGGCGACGCGGGATCGCGCCAGCCGAGGAAGTCGAGGTCGTCCCAGGGACGTTCGGCGAGGTCCTTCGGCACGGCGAGCCGCTTGGCCTCGCCTTTGGTGCAGTTGATGAACGATGTGCGGATTTCTTGCTCGGTTACTGGTCTCACACGATCGAAGCTAGCTTTCCTAGGATGCTTAGGCAAATAACTAAAGCCTCTAGGAAACGGGGAGTGAGCCATGGCACGTGCGGGCCTGACCGCGGACCGGCTGACCGAGGCGGCGGCCGAACTGGCCGACGAGGTCGGCTTCGGGAACGTGACCGTCTCCGCGCTCGCCCGCCGCTTCGGTGTCAAGGACGCGAGCCTGTATTCGCACGTCAAGAACGCGCGTGACCTGCGGATCCGCACCTCGGCGCTGGCGCTGGGCGAACTCGCCGACCGCGTCGCGGCCGCGCTCGCCGGCCGATCGGGCAAGGAGGCGCTGGTCGCGTTCGCCAACGCCTACCGTGACTACGCGACCGGACACCCCGGCCGCTACGCCGCCGCGCAGCTCGAGATCGACCCGGACAGCGTGGCCGCCGAGCCCGCGCGCAGGCACGCCGCGCTCACCCGGGCGCTCCTGCGCGGCTACGGGCTGGCCGAGCCCGCCGAGACCGACGCGGTCCGCCTGTTGCACAGCACTTTCCACGGCTACGTGAGCCTGGAACGCGGCGGCGGTTTCAGTCATCAGGCCCGCGGCGCGGACGCCTCGTGGAACGCCGTGCTGGACGCGCTCGACCTGACGCTCCGGCAGTGGCCTACCGGCTCCGGTCGAAAAACGTGAAGTCCGCGCGGAGCGGTTCCCAGACGTGCATCGTCCTGGGCGTGCGGAGGATCTCGGCCAGTCGTCGCTCGTAGGGAAGCCGGTACGGGCGGGTCATCTGGACCTCGAAGAACTCGGCCCGGTCGGCCCAGGTCTCGTAGAGCATGAACCGGTTCGGGTCGTCCGGATCCCGGTGCTGCACGGTGTTGATGAACGTCGGTTCGTGCCGCATCGCGTCCAGCACCGGCCGCGACAGCCGCAGGTACTCCTCGGCGTGCCCGTCGAGCACATGGATGGACACGATCAACGCGATGGGTGTGGTCACGAGCGACACTCCTCAGAAAGGCACTGGTTAAACCAGTGCCTTTCTAGCCGGTTCGAGCGATGTTTGTCCACCGGTTATAGTGGTGCCCGTGGAGCGGCGTACCAAGCGGGACTTCAGATTCGGCGTCACCCGGTTGTGCTTCACGCTCCCGGCGACGCTGGGCGACCGAGGCCTGCCGACTCCCTACGAACGACTCGAGGAGCCCGCGGATCTGGCCAGATGGTGCGTCGAGGCCGGCCTGCTGCCCACTCCGCCGGTCGTCGACGAGCGGGATCTCGAGGCGGCTTGGGCCTTGCGCGAGACGATCCAGCGGACGGGCGTGGCCATCGCAGGCGGGGCGCCGCCGCGCGAGCGCGACGTGGCGAGCATCAACCGCGCCGCGGCCGCCGTCCCGCTCGTGCCGAGGCTGAGCGCCGACGGCACGAGCTCGCACTGGTCGGGCACCACAGTGGACAGTGTGCTTTCGCTGCTCGCGCGGGACGCGATCGACCTGTTCGCCGGACCGCTGCGCGGACGCGTCAAGATCTGCGCCGACGAGACCTGTCTCGGCCTGTTCGTCGACGAGTCACGGCCCGGGCAGCGCCGCTGGTGCTCGATGAGCACCTGCGGCGACAAGGCGAAGAAGTCGGCCTACCGCGCCCGCCTGCGCTCCCAAAACTGAAGCCCGAAAGTGGCCACCAGGCACGCTCAGCTCAGTCGCCCGTCGTAGCGGCCGAGCGCACAAACGCCACTTATGCAACGCTCAGCGACACATACGCCCCGTTCGTTCCTCCCAACCCACCCCAAAACTTACGCAAAAGCGACAATGTCAGACAAAAAGAGCCAGCGTGGGTCCTTTGTGGACGCTCTTTGGGTGGTTGTCGAGGCGAGTTGATCTTCGCGAAACCCGAGTTGTGGCCCAGAACCCAGACTCGGGTCGCACGAATTTGCCGGGCCTCTGAAAACTGAAGCCCGAAAGTGGCTTTCGGCAGATGAGACCTGACGAAAGCCACTTTCGGGCATCGGCTAGCAGGTGGTCAGGAAACGTTCCAGGACCCGGGCGCCGAAGCGCAGGCCCTCGACCGGCACCCGCTCGTCCACGCCGTGCGCCATCGCCCGGTACGGGAAACCCGGCGGCAGGTAGAGCGGCGCGAAGCCGTAGCAGTCGATGCCGAGCGGGCTGAACGCCTTGGCGTCCGTGCCGCCGCCCATGCAGTACGGGACCACGACCGCCTCGGGGTCCTCGGCGCGCAGCGCGTCGGCCATCGCGTCGAACCACGGCGAGTCGATGCGGGCCTCCACCGGCGGCTGGTGCGCGACGAACTCGCGCTCGACGTCGCCGAGCAGCACGTCCAGCTCCGCGAACAGCGCCTCCTCGGTACCGGGCAGCACCCGGACGTCGACCTGCGCGGTCGCGATCGAGGGGATGACGTTGACCTTGTAGCCGGCGTCGAGCATGGTCGGGGTGGTGCTGTTGCGCACCGTCGGCACGACCAGCGAGCCCGCCGGGCCCAGGCGCGCGACCGTTCCGTCCACATCGGACAGATCGACCGGGATGCCGAGTGCCTTGCCGGTGCGTTCGAGGAACGCGCGCACGGTCGGGGTGAGGTTGACCGGCCAGCGGTGCGCGGCGATCCGGTGCAGCGCGCCGACGAGCTTGGTCACCGCGTTGTCGTCGTTGGGGCGTGAGCCGTGCCCGGCCCGGCCACGCGCGGTCAGGCGCAGGTGCGCGGTGCCGCGCTCGGCCGTGCCGACGGGGTACAGCCGCACGTCGCGGCCCTGCGCGTCGGGCACGTGATAGGTGTAGCCGCCGGACTCGCTGATCGCGGCCACGCAGCCATCGAACAGGTCGCGGTGCTCGGTGGCGAGCCAGTGCGCGCCGTACTCGCCCTTGTCCTCCTCGTCGGCGACGAACGCCAGCACGATGTCGCGGCGCGGGCGCAGCGCCGGAGTGAAGGACAGCACCATCGCGATGAAGTCCTTCATGTCGACCGCGCCGCGGCCCCACAGGCAGTCCTCGCGGACCTCGCCGGAGAACGGCGGGACCGTCCAGTCGGCGGCGTCGGCGGGCACCACGTCGAGGTGGCCCTGCACCAGCATGCCGGGCAGGGACGGGTCGGTGCCGGGAATGCGGGCCACCACGTTCGCCCGGCGCGGCGCCGATTCGATGATCTTCGGTTCGATACCCGCGTCCGACAGGCGCGCCGCGACGTACTCGGCGGCCTCGCGCTCGCCCTCGGCGTCGCCGTTGCCGCGGTTGGTGGTGTCGAAGCGGATCAGGTCCGCGCACAGTTCGACGACGTCAGCCATAGATTCCCTGCACAGCCCCCGCCGCGATGGCGGTCACGATCTTGAAGGCCTTCATGGCCTCGGTCATGTTCGGCGCGTCGAAGCCGACCCGGCGCACCCCGATCTGTTCCACGGTCGGGATGACGGCGGCGGCCGCGGCGAGGTGGCTCGCGTCGAACTCGACCTCGATGCGGTGCGTGCCCGGCGACGGCTCGGTCCGCCCGGCACGTTTCATGCTCTCCTCGGCGGCCCCGGTGAGCAGCGACGCGGTGACCGAGGGCGGCGTGCAGATCGCGGCGTAGCGGCTGACGCATTCCTTGACCTGCACCATCGACGCGCCGGGCGCGTAGTCGAGCGCGTCCTCGACGGTCTTGTCGTCGCCGGAGACCATCAGCACCGGCACGCCGTACTCCGCGGCCATGCCCGCGTTGAGCCTGCCCTCGCTGGCCAGCACCCCGTCGAGCCACACGCCGGTGATCTGGTTCTCCATATAGGTGTGCGACAGGACGCCGTCGACACCGGCCGCGGCGTGATAGCCGAGGAACACGACACCGTCCACGCCGGATTCGATGCCCTGCATCATCGACAGCGGCTTGTGCCGCCCGGTGAGCATCCGCGCGCGGGGATCGAGGTCCTCCAGCAGCAGGTTGCGCTGCGACGAGTGCGCCTCGTTGACCAGCACGTCCGTCGCGCCGCCCGCGTGGAGCCCGGCGATGGTGGCGTTGACGTCACCGGTGAACATGCGCCGGAATCGTTGCCACTGCTCGGTTCCCGGGATGACGTCGTCGGTCCACGTGACGCCGGTGGCGCCTTCCATGTCGGCCGAGAGCAAGATCCGCATGGCGGGGACTCTAGCCGAGCCTCACCCGGCAGCAGGTCGGGAACACTCACGAGCCGTTGTCGCCGCGGAATTGCGCGAGCATTCGCCTTTGGTGGAATTGCTCGCCGAAAAGACGTTACTGGCGGTTCTGATCATCAGTGTCGGCCGTCACCCCTATGATCCGCGTAGCGCTCTAGTCACGGGTTGGCATTGACGGTGGTCAATCATTGACAGCGGGCCTTACGGGGTGGTTTGTTCTTCGCCTTGGGGCGGGACCAATCGAGAAAACTGAGGTGGTCATGGTGCGTTTTTCCGGCCGAAGGCTCGGCGCGGCGGTACTGGCGGGGATGCTCGCGGTGGCGCCGTTCGCGGCACCCGCGCAGGCACAACAGGGCAAGACGCTGCGGGTGGCGCTGCTCACCGGCATCGATCACCTGAACCCCTTCACCGCCGAACTGCTGGCAGCCACCCAGGTCGGGCGCCTGAACTACGAGTTCCTCACGCTGCCCTCGGCCGAGAACGCCCAGCCCACCGGCGGCATCGCCGAGTCGTGGTCGGCCTCTGACGACAAGCTGACCTGGACCTACAAGATCCGCCCGAACATGAAGTGGTCCGACGGCAAGCCGCTCACCGCCAAGGACGCCGCCTTCACGTTCAACAAGATGCTCACCGACGCCACCGCGCGCACCGCGAACGGCAGCTACGTCACCAACTTCGACACCGTCACGGCCACCGACGACGCGACGCTGGTCATCAAGACCAAGACGCCGCAGGCCACGATGACCGCGCTCGACGTGCCGATCGTGCCCGAGCACATCTGGGCGCCGATCGCCGACCTGAAGGACCCGAAGACCGACTCGATGGACGTCGTCGGCGTCGGCAGTGGCCCGTACCTGCTGACCGAGTACAAGCAGAACGAGTTCGTGAAGTTCAAGGCGAACAAGGACTACTGGCGCGGCGCGCCCAAGATCGACTCGGTGCAGCTGCTGAAGTTCAGCGACGCCGAAGCCGCGGTGAACGCGTTGAAGCAGAACGAGGTCGACGTCATCAACCGGCTCACCCCGACCCAGTTCGACGCGCTCAAGGGCCAGCCCGGCATCGCCACCAACGAGGCGCCGGGGCGCCGTTACAACGAGATCAGCTTCAACCACGGCGTGATGACCGTCGACAACAAGCCGCTCGGCAACGGCAATCCCGCGCTCAAGGACATCAAGCTCCGCAAGGCGCTCGCGCAGGCCATCGACCCGCAGACCATTGTGGACCGGGTGATGTCCGGGCACGGCAAGGTCGGCACCGGCGTCATCCCCACCGCCTACTCCGCCTACCACTGGCAGCCCGCCGCCGGTGAGCTGCCCAAGTTCGACCTCGCCGCCGCGGGCGCCGCGCTCGACGCCGCCGGCTACGCCAAGGGCCCCGACGGCGTCCGCACCGTCCCCGGTGGCGGCAAGCTGGAGCTGCGGCTGGCCGGGCACTCGTCCCGCCCGTTCGACCAGCGCACCGCCGAGTACATCAAGGGCTGGTTCAAGGACATCGGCGTCACGGTGACCCCCGACCTCGTCTCCGACGAGGAGCTCAACGACCGCACCAGCGCGGGCAACTACGACCTGGCCATCTCCGGCTACTCGACCAGCCCCGACCCGGACTACGCGCTCTCGCTGCAGACCTGCGCCCAGCGGCCCAACGCCGAGGGCAAGGGCGGCAGCACCGACAACTTCTTCTGCGACGCCGAGTACGAAGAGCTCTACAAGCAGCAGCTCGCGGAGTTCGACCCGGCCAAGCGCGCCGACATCGTGAAGAAGGCACAGGCCCGGTTCGCCAGCCAGACCGTCACCGTCGTGCTCGACTACGACAACGTGCTCGAGGCCTACCGCTCGGACAACTTCTCCTCGTTCACCAAGCAGCCGCAGCCCGAGGGCGCGATCCTCGAGCAGATGGGCTACTGGGGCTACTACGGCGCCACCCCCGCCGCGGGCCAGGCCGCGTCCTCCGGTGACAGCGGCGGCGGCAACACCGGCCTCTGGATCGGCATCGGCGCCGTCGTGCTGATCGTGCTCGTCGGCGGCGGGGTCGTCCTCGCCAGGCGCGGCAAGTCCGCTGACGACCGGGAGTAGGACCCACACCTTGTCCACCGCACTCAGCTCGCTCGATCCCGCCGCGGCGCTCACCGATCCGGATGAGCGCCGCGGCGGCACCGGCACCCTCAGGTTCGTGCTCGCCAAGGTCGGGGGCGCGCTGGTCAGCCTGGTGCTGGTCATCACGCTCGGCTTCCTGCTCTTCCGCGCGCTGCCGGGCGACCCGCTCGCCACCCGTGTCCGTGACCGGCCCACCGATCCCCAGCAACGCGCCGCGCTGGCCGCCAGCATGGGCCTCGACAAGCCGTTGCCGGAGCAGTTCTGGAACTACTTCAAGAACCTGATCCTGCACGGCGACATGGACAACTCCGTGGCGCAGAGCCGCCCGGTCATCGACATGATCGGCGAACGGGTCTGGCCGACCGTGCTGCTGGTCGGCACCGCGACCTTCCTCGCGGTCGTGCTCGGCGTCTGGCTCGGGGTGCGCTCGGCGTGGAAGCGCGACAGCTTCTTCGACCGCGCCAACACCAGCTTCGCGCTCACCCTGTGGTCGGTGCCGCAGTTCTGGCTCGGCCTGCTGCTGCTGGTCTCCACCAGCGGGCTGTTCCCCAGCCGCGGCATGCACTCGCCCGACGCGGCGCCCGGCTTCTGGCCGCAGACCGTCGACGTCGCGCACCATCTCGCGCTGCCGTGCCTGACACTGCTCGCGGTGTTCTACGCCCAGTACATGCTGATCATGCGCTCGTCGCTGATCGGCGAGATGAACGCCGACTACCTCACCACCGCCCGCGCCAAGGGCCTGCGCGACGACCTCGTCCGCAAACGGCACGCCGTGCCCAACGCGCTGCTGCCGACGGTGACGCTGGTGTTCCTGCAGTTCGGCCTCGTCGTCTCCGGCTCGGTGTCGGTCGAGGCGGTGTTCAGCTGGCCAGGGCTGGGCCTGCTCACCTACGACGCGCTCAAAGGGCCGGACTACCCGGTGCTGCAAGGGGTGTTCATCGTGCTGACCGGCTCGGTGGTGACCATGAACCTGTTCGCGGAACTGCTCTACCGCGTGCTCGATCCGAGGGTGCGTGCCGCATGACGGCCGTCGAAAACACCGAGAACACCGAGAACGCCCGCGCGATCGCCTGGCGACGCCGTCGCGCCTCGGCCGCGAAGGTGTGGCACGAGTTCGCCCGCACCAAGAGCGGGCTCACCGGGCTGGTGCTGCTCGCGGTGATCGTGGTGGCCGCGCTGCTCGCGCCACTGCTCACCGACGAGTCGGGCCTCGACGTCACCAAGGCGGCCGCGGGTCCGTACCAGGCACCCGGCGACGGGTACCTGCTCGGCACCGACGTCGCCGGCCGGTCGGTACTGCTCATGTCCTACTGGGGCGCCAGGGCGACACTGCTGGTCGGCTTCTCCGCCACCGTGCTGTCGGTGCTGCTGGGCACCATCGTCGGCATGGCCGCCGCGCACTTCGGCGGCTGGCTGTCGGCGGTGCTGCTGCGGTTCACCGACTTCTTCCTGGTGCTGCCGTCGCTGGTGCTCGCGCTCGCGCTCGGCGCGGTGCTGCCCAAGAGCCTGTGGACCATCGTGTTCGCCATCGGCATCACCGCGTGGCCGACCACCGCGCGCCTGGTCCGCGCGCAGACACTGACCATCGAGGGCAGGCCCTACATCGAGCGCGCCAAAGCGCTCGGCGGCGGCCACGCCCACATCCTCGGCAAGCACGTCCTGCCGGGCGTGATGCCGCTGGTGCTGGCGAACACCACCCTCGTCGTCGGCAACGCGGTCATCGCCGACGCGACGCTGGCGTTCCTCGGCGTCGGCGACCCGAACGTCATCTCGTGGGGCAACATGCTGCACGAGGTGCTCGCCAACGGTGGCGTCAGCCGCGGCGCCTGGTGGAACGTGCTGCCGCCCGGGCTCTTGATCGTCGCCGTCGTGCTGTGCTTCACGCTCGTCGGGCGCGCGCTGGAGACCGTGTTGGACCCGCAGCTCAAGGGGGAGCGGTCGTGACCGCGCTACTGGAACTCAAAGACCTCACCGTCACCTACCGCACCGGTGGCGGCGACGTCGACGCCGTGCGCGGGGTGAGCCTGAAGCTCGAACCGGGTGACACGCTGGGGGTGGCGGGGGAGTCGGGGTCGGGCAAGTCGACGGTCGCGATGAGCGTGCTGCGCCTGCTGCCCCGCTCGGCGAAGATCAGCGGTGAGATCCTGCTCGACGGCGAAGACGTCACCACCATGAAATGGGGACGGCTGCGTGCCGTCCGCTGGGGCGAGGCCTCCGTGGTGTTCCAGGGCGCGATGCACGCGCTCAACCCGGTCCGCAAGATCGGCGAGCAGATCGCCGAACCACTGCGCATCCACGCCACCGTGCCCGAGTCCCAGGTCAAGGCACGCGTCGCGGAACTGCTCGAACAGGTCGACCTCCCGGCCGCCCGCGCGGGCGCGTACCCGCACGAGCTCTCCGGCGGGCAGAAGCAGCGCGTGATGATCGCGATGGCGCTGGCCTGCGGGCCGCGGCTGATCATCGCCGACGAGCCGACCACCGCGCTCGACGTGATCGTGCAGGCCCAGGTGCTCAACCTGCTCGGCAAGCTCGTCGCCGAACAGGGCATCGGGCTGATCATGATCAGCCACGACCTGTCGGTGCTCGCCTCCACCTGCGCCCGCACCGCGGTCATGTACGACGGCGAACTCGTCGAGCTGCGGCCCAGCGCCGAACTCATGGCTCACCCCGAGCATCCGCACACCCAGGCGCTCGCGGCCGCGTTCCCCACCGTCGGCGACCCGGTGTCCCGGTTCGCGCCCGCCACCAGCACGCCGCTGCCACCCGAACCCGACCGCGCACGCGGCACCGAGGCGCTGCTCTCGGCACAGGACGTGCGCGTGACGTTCAAAGACCGCACCGGCGCGCGGATCAACGCCGTCGCGGGCGTCTCGCTCGACGTGCACCGCGACGAGATCGTCGCGCTGGTCGGCCAGTCCGGCTCCGGCAAGACCACCCTCGCCAGGACACTGCTCGGCCTGCAGCAGCCCACCTCGGGCACCGTGCGCTACCGCGGCGAGGCGATGCCGTCGACCGCCGCCGGTCTCAAGGCCTACCGGCGGCACGTGCAGCTCGTCCTGCAGGACCCGACGAGCGCGCTGAACCCGCGCCACAGCGTCTACGAGGCCGTCGCCGAGGGCCCGCGCATCCACGGCGTCGGCGACGAACGCGCGGTCGTCACCCGCGCGCTGGAGGCCGCCGAGCTAAGGCCCGCGGAGAAGTTCTTCGCGCGGCTGCCGCACGAGCTGTCCGGTGGCCAGCGCCAGCGGGTGGTCATCGCGGGCGCGCTCGCGCTCGACCCCGGCGTGATCGTCGCCGACGAACCCGTCGCCTCGCTCGACGCGTCCGTGCGCGGCGAGATTCTCGCGCTGCTGCTGCGCCTGCGCCGCGAACTCGGCCTCGCGGGCCTGGTGATCACCCACGACCTGGGACTGGCCTGGAACATCGCCGACCGCGTCGCCGTGATGTACCGGGGTGAACTCGTCGAGGTAGGGACCGTCGAAGAAGTGCTGCTGGACCCGAAACACGACTACACGAAGTCGCTGCTCGCGGCACTGCCCGGCGGCGTCAGCGTCCGAACGGCGGTTGACTGATGCGTGCATACACCCTGTCAGGATCGGGAAAAACAGCGTCTGCCGACAGGTGTTACGGCACCGGTGTGTAATCTTCACCATCGACATGGCGACCACTACAGACCCAGCGCCGGAGGCAGACGGCTCGGCGCAGAGCACCTCGGCGGCCACGATGAAACCCCTGGCCGACCGCATCAAGGTGCCTTCACGCTTCCCGTACCGGACCATCGCGATGGGCACCATCGGCAGCACGCTGCTGATGATCGCCGCGCTCGGCGCCGGTGGCATCCTGATCCGCGACCCCGTCCTCGGCCACGGCCCGCTCTCGTGGATCCGCTACGGCCACGGCAGGGCACTCGCGAACGTCTTCCTCTACACCGGCTTCGCGCTCGTGGTGTGGGCCTGGGTGCGCCTGGGCCGCTACGTGCTCGCCGGGCGCATCGGCACCCGGCCCATCCTGGTCGCCGCCGGCTGCTGGATGGCGCCGCTGCTGGTGTCGCCGCCGCTGTTCACCCGTGACGTGTTCTCCTACCTCGGCCAGGGCGCCCAGCTGCTCTACGGGCTCGACCCGTACGACCACGGCCCCGCCGAGCTGAACGTGCTCCCGGACGTCGTGCAGAACGTGCACCCGCTCTGGCAGACCACGCCAGCCCCGTACGGGCCGCTGTTCCTGCTGGTCGCCAAGGGCATCGTCTCCATCACCGGCAACAACATGATCGCCGGCGTCATCCTCACCAGGCTCGTGCTGCTCATCGGCCTCGCGATGATGCTGTGGGCGCTGCCCCGGCTGGTCAAGCACCTCGGCGGCCGCCTGCCGGTCACCATGTGGCTTGCCGTCGCCAGCCCGATGATGGTCATCCACCTCGTCGGCGGCCCGCACAACGACCTGCTGATGCTCGGCTTCCTCACCACCGGCGTGCTCGCCACCCTGGAACGCAAGCACGCGCTGGCCGTGGTGCTGGTGACCATCGGCATGCTGATCAAGCCGACCGCGGCCATCGCGCTGCCGTTCATCGTCTGGATGTGGGCCAACCACCTCGAAGGCGGCACCAAGACCCGCAACTTCTTCCGCGCGCTGCTGCCCGCGCTGGGCATCTTCGTGCCGGTGTTCGTCGCGGGCACCTGGATCTCGCTCGGCTCGTTCAACATCGGCTGGGCGACCGGGCTGAAGGCGCCGACGCTCATCGCGAACTGGCTGAACTTCCCGACCGGCATCGGCGAGATCTTCTACTCGCTCGTGCACATCGTGGTCAACGTCCCGTCCTCGCCGTTCGTCACGGTGTGCCGGGCGATCGCCATGGTCGTGCTCGCCGCGTACCTGGTCCGCCAGTGGTGGCTCGCCCGCGACGGCGGCAACAACGCCGTCTTCCACATGGCACTCGCGCTGCTGGCCGTCGCGATCCTCGCGCCGCCCACCCTGCCGTGGTACCTGACCTGGGGCTTCGTCATCCTGTCGACCTTCAAGTGGCAGCCGAAGCACATGGCGGTCGTCGTCGGCGTCTCGGTCTTCCTGGTCTGCGTCTACTACCCGACCGGCGAACAGGGCCTCTACGACTGGTGGTTCATCGCACTGGTCGTCGCGGCCTCGCTCTACTCGGCGGCGTCACTGCTGCGACCGGACCCGCTCCGCCTGGTCGCCGCCTTCCGCAAGTCCTCGTAACCGGGTCGTGGGGGGTGGGCGAGGCGAGGGGACGAGCGGGCCGACCAACCCCCACACGCCAGAGCAACAGAAAAACCCCCAGCACCCGCACCGAT
>NZ_JBHWEB010000089.1:18373-39014 GCF_042734395.1 Amycolatopsis sp. NPDC059657
CTGTTGTCGGCTCTCTAGCCACTCGCCGCTGCGTTCGCGCTCAACGCATTCGTTGTTTATCTGTGGGGTTGTTTTTCCGTTGTGTTTGGGCGGCCCGCCAACACTCACGACATCGGCAGACTGATCACATGACAGCTCTGACCGCCGAACTCGTGGTCGATGGTCGCGTACCGCAGACCCCGGCCCTCGCCCCGGACGGGCACCTGCTCTGCTACGTCCTCGCGCCCTGCAGCCGGACCGGTGACCACCTCGACACCGAACTTTGGCTCGTCGACGGCGCCGCGTCGCGCCGGGCGACCACCGACACCGCGACGGAGTCCCGGCCACGCTGGTCCGCGGACTCGGGCACGCTCTTTTTCCTGTCCGACCGCGCAGACCGCGGCATCGCGCAGGTGCAGCGGCTTGACGTCACCGACGGCGCGGTGACCGCGGTGACCGGCTGGCGCGCGGGCGTCATCGACCACCTTCCGCTGGCCGACCCCACCATCGTCGCCCTGCTCGCCGAGGACGAACCCACCGGACAGGACGACATCCTTGTCGTCGGCGAGTGCGAACCGCGTGCCCGGCTGCGCCTGCTCGACCTGCGCACGGGCCAGGTCACCACCCCGGACGTGTTCGGCGACCGGCACGTCGTGGAACTGCGGCAACGACCCGACGGCGGCCCGCTCGCCGTGCTCACCCAAGCCAGTAGCGACAACGACTACGGCCCCCGCACCTGCCGCCTGCACCTGTTCGACCCCACGACCGGAACCACGATGGATCTCGGACCGGTCGGCGCCGACGCACGATCCCTGGCCTGGTGGCCAGGCGAGGACGGCTGGCACCTCGGCTATCTCGCCCTCACCCCACCGGTTCTGCAAGCAGGCACCGCCGTGTTCGACCTGACCGTGGACAGCCGCGTCCTGCGCAACCGGACCGACGGCCTCCCGATGTGCCCCACCGAACTGCACCAGACCGACGCCGCCCCACTGGTGGTGTTCGCCAACGGCCTGAACACGACCCTTGCCCGGCTCGACCCGACCGGCCCCACGACCTTGTCCCGGCACACCGGACGTCTCGACGGCCTCACCAGTACGCCTGCGGGCGAAAAGATCGCGGTGCTGACCGGAACCCGATACCAACCGGCGAACGTCCACATCGGACCAGTGACCGGGCCGCTGCACAAGATCACCGACACCCGCCCCGAACTGGACGGCGTAGCTTTCGGGACCCAGCGACCGCTGACCTATCGTGCCGCCGACGGCCTCGATCTCGACGGCCTGCTCGTGCTGCCAGTCGGGAAAACCGCGTCGGACGGCCCGTTCCCGCTCGTCACGATCGTCCACGGAGGCCCGTACGACCGCTTCGCCGATCGCCTCCAGCTGTTCTGGTTCCCCAGCGCGCAGTGGCTGGCCACTGCCGGCTACGCGGTGTTCCTGCCCAACCCGCGCGGGGGTCAAGGCCACGGCCACCAGTTCGCCCTCAGCGTGGCAGGCAGGGTCGGACAGGAGGAGTGGACCGACATCCTGACCGGCATCGACCTGCTCATCACCGAGGGCATCGCCGACCCGGACCGGCTGGGCATCGCAGGCGGCAGCCACGGCGGATTCATGGCCGCCTGGGCCGTCGGCCAGACCGACCGGTTCCGGGCCGCGCTGGACCTCGCCGGCGTCATCGACTGGGGGATGCTCGCCGCGACCGGCGAGAACGGCCAGTTCGAAGCCGCGCTCGGTGGCAGCACCGGGTGGTCCGGCGTCGGCCCGCATCCGCACGACGCGGTCAGCCCGATCTCCTTCGCGGGCCGCGTCCGCACACCGGTGCTCATCCTGCACGGCGCCGAGGACACCAACGTGCCACTCGGTCAATCCGTGTACTTCCACCGGGCGCTGCGCCATTTCGGCGTCGAGCACGAGTTCGTGATCTATCCCAGTGAAGGGCACTCGATCCGGGAACGTGGGCACCAGCTCGACGTCCTGCGCCGGACCCGTGCGTGGTTCGACCGCTGGCTCTGCCCGTAACTCTTATTCCTCGCCCGAAAAACGGCCCCACGCGGACTGCCTGGTCATTCCCAGCGCCTCGCCGACCTGCGACCACGTCGCGCCCAGCGACCGCGCCTTGCTGACCCAGACGGCCAGGTTCCGCTCGAGCTGCGCCTGCGCGGCCGCGACCGGCCCGAGCGTGGCGAGCACCGCCTCCAGCGACATCTCCAGATCCCACGGCCCGACCGGCGCGTCCGACGCCGGTGTCCCCGCCATGATCTTGGCCGCGAGGTCCACACAGCCGTCGCAGATGAACACACCGGGTCCGGCGAGCAGTTTCCCCACCTCACCGTTGGGCTTGCGGCAGAACGAGCAGTCGGCGATCAGGGGCTGGGGTGCGGGCATCGGGTTCCTCCTGGATGGCGTGTCAGGCGGAACCTTACGGCGTCAGGTGCAGCCTGACAAGAGGGTCGGTACTCGCAGTCGGCCGCGATCCAAGACTTCGAGGTAGGCGGCCGGATTCAGATATCTGCCACCGTCGGGATCTTCGACCACGACATGCTTCACGTGCTGCTCCAGTCACGCCAGACCGTGATCCTCGTGATCACGACAGGCCCTTGCGGCGGATGCTCGCGGTATTGCGGGTATTTAGCGCGCAGCCAGTCAACCGGCTCGGTCCGGTCGGTGACCGTGGCTTCACCGTCGGCGCGGACCCACCACAGCCGATCCCAGTCGTCGTCGTAGTGGTCGACGAGAAAACTCACCGCCGGGTTCGCCGCGATGTTCGCCAGCCGCTTCAACGCCAATGTCGACTTCGGCTTGTGATCGACCGCGAACACGATCTCGTCACCCGCCACCGCGAACGTCACCGGCACCAGATGCGGCACCCCGGCGGCGTCCGCCGTCGCGAGCCGCGCCACGCGGGCAGCGGCGAACCGGGCACGTGCTTCGGTGCTGTCCACCGTCTACACAGTACTGACAACGGGCTCGGCGCCCCTGCAATTTCAGGGCTTGGCTTAAACGGCGAGTATCTGCTCGCGCAGGATGTCGGCGTGCCCGTTGTGGTGGGCCAGCTCGCGCAGGACCTGCAGGTAGACCCAGTGCACCGTGCGCGGCCCGGCCCGGTGGCCGGTCACGACGGTGTCCAGCGGCAGATCCGCGACCGCCTTCCGCGCCGTGGCGCACGCTTCCCGGTAGGCCGCCGTGACCGAGGCGATGGTGTCGTCGTCGGTGAGGCGGAAGGAGTCGTCCGGAGTCCGCACCATGCCGAGCTCCTGGCGGGGCGTGCCGCCGACGCACTCCTCGAACCACACCCGCTGCATCCACGTGACGTGCTTGAGCAACCCGAGCAACGTCGTCGCCGACGAGACGAGCCTGCGGCGGGCCTGTTCCTCGGTGAGGCCGTCGAGGGTGGCTTCGATTTCGCTCCGGTATTCCTCGATGAACGCCTCGAGCTGTGTGCGTTCGTCGTCCAGCGGCACGTCGAACGAACCCATCGGAATCTCCTCTCGCGCACGGCACTGACCAGACGAGTTAATCAGTCCCGAAGCCCCGTCTAAGGTGGGAGGGGCCATGTTCACCATCGGGGATTTCGCCAGGCTCGGCCAGGTTTCGGTCCGGATGCTGCGGCACTACGACGCCATCGGCCTCCTGCGGCCGGCCGAGGTCGACGCGTCGTCCGGGTACCGGTTCTACAGCGCCGAGCAGCTGCGCAGGTTGAACCGGCTGGTCGCGCTCAAGGACCTCGGCTTCACCCTGCAGCAGGTCGGGGCGATCCTCGACGACAAGGTCGGCGCCGACGAGCTGCGCGGCATGCTCCGCCTGCGGCAAGGCCAGCTCGAAGCGCAGATCGAAGCCGACAGGGCCAGGCTCGCCGGCGTCGAGTCACGCCTGCGGATGATCGACCTCGAAGACTTCCCGCGCACCGTAGAGGTCACCGTCAAACCGATCCCCGCGGTCCGCGTCGCCGAGGTCAGCGCCATCGCGGCAGGCTACGAAGGTTCGGCCATCGGCCCGGTGATCCAGGCACTGTTCCCGCGCCTCGGCGAGGTGGTCACCGCCGCGGGCCTCGAACCCAACTACCCGGCCATCGCGTACTACACGTCCGCAGGCAGCGAAGTCGCCGTACACGCCGCGGTTCCCGTCTCCGCCGACCCCGGCCCGGCACACGGCTTCGACATCGTCGACCTCCCGGCCATCGAGTCCGCCGCGACGATGCTCCACCACGGCCCGATGGAGGACATCGGGGACTCCTTCCAGGCACTGGCCCGCTGGATCGACCACAACGGTCACCGCACCCTCGACTTCGCCCGCGAGGTGTACCTCGAGTGCGGCGAAGCCATGATCACCGAACTCCAGGTCGCCATCGCTCACGATCACCCGAAAGCGGGATCGTCTATGGTGAGCGTGCCCTCGGTCGCGTCGAGTTCCGCGGCCACGCCCAGCGGCACGGTCGGCGAGGCGTCGACGTGACCGAAGCCCAGGTCGGCCAGCACCGGCACCCCCAAAGACCCGAGCCGGTCGAGCATCAGCGCCTCGACCCGCTCCGGTGTGCCACACCCCGTCCACGAGCCGAGCACGATCCCGGCGACGCCGTCGAACCAGCCTGAGCGCAGGAGCTGGGTGAGCAGGCGATCGAGCCGATAGACGCTTTCGGTCACGTCCTCCAGCAGCACGATCCGCCCGCGCGCCGACCCCTGCTCCGGCGTGCCCAAGCCCGCGGCCAGCAGCGCGAGGTTGCCGCCGGTCAGCACGCCCCGCGCGCGCCCTGGCACGAGCGTGCGCGACAACGGGCTGCTCAGCGTCAAGACCTTCTCCGGCTCGAACAGGCTTTGACGTAGGTGCTCGGCCGCGAAAGTGTCGAAGCGCGGGCTCGCCGGCATGGGGGAGAAGAGCGAAACCAGGCCCAGGTGCGCGGAAATGGCCTGGTGCAACGCCGTCACGTCGCTCGAACCCGCGAAGATCTTCGGCGGTGCGTCGGCGAGCGCGTGCCAGTCGATCAGGTCGAGCATGCGCTGGCTGCCGTAGCCGCCGCGCGCCGCCAGCACGCATTGAACCGACGGGTCGAGCCAAGCGGCCGTGAACTCGGCCGCCCGTTCGGCGTCCGAGGCCGCCAAATAGTCCAAAGTGGAGTGTCTACTACGGACACAAGGGCCGACGGAGACCTTCAGGCCCCACGTCTCCAGCACCGGCAGCGCGGCGTCGAGATGGACTTGCGGAATCGGGCCGGACGGCGCGACCAATGCCAGCGTGTCGCCGGGGACGAGCCGCCTCACGAGCGCAGGTCCAGCACGCGCACGCCGGGTGTCTCGAAGCCGAAGACCTGGCCGTAGAACGACAATTCCGCCTCCAAGGCCGCGATGATCGTCTCCGCCTTGCGGAAACCGTGCTGCTCGCCCTCGAACGTCAGGTACGCGTGGCGCACCCCGCGCCCGCCCAGCGACGCGACGAACCGGTCCGCCTGTTCGGGCGGGCAGATCTGGTCCTCCAGGCCCTGCAGGAACAGCACCGGGCCGGCGAGCTCGTCCGCGTTGTTGATGGGGGAGCGCTGCCGATAACGCGGCTCGGTCTCGGGCAGCGGCCCGATGAGGCCATCGAGGTAGCGGGACTCGAAGTCGTGCGTCTCGCCGCCGTCCGCAGTCCAGGTGTACAGGTCGAGTATCGGGTACTTGATCGTCGCGGCGCTGAAGGTGCGCACGGTGGTCATCGCCGCCGCTGAGGTGAAACCACCCGCGCTGCCGCCGCGGATCGCCAGCCGCGCCGGATCCGCGAGGCCTTCGGCGACCAAGGCCTCCGCGACCGCGACGCAGTCCTGGATGTCGACGAGGCCCCACTGCTCCCGCAGCCGCTCGCGGTAGCGCCTGCCGTAGCCCGTCGAACCGCCGTAGTTGACCACCGCGACGCCGATGCCGCGGCTGGTGAAGTAGGCGATCTCCAGATCCAGCGTCGGGTATGCGCGCCCGGTCGGCCCGCCGTGCACGTGGATCATGAACGGCGGCGCCTCACCGTCCGGAGCCGAGAAATCCGGATTGGACGGTAGGTAGACGTATGCGGGCACGGGCCCGTCGGGGGTGTCGAACACGCGTTCCGCGGGCACCGGCAGGTACTCGTGCGAGGGCATATCCGCGGGCTGCGCGGTCAGGTCGGTCACCGTCGCGGTCACGTGGACGAGCGCGCTTTCGCGGTGCGGACCGGCCGCGACCCCGGCGATGCCGCCGTTGTACGCGGCCAGCGCCGCGTCCCACTGGGTCAGCTCCGGTGCCAGCCAGGACAGCGTGCCGGTCGTCTCATCGAGTACCGCGAGGCGTCCCGAGGCGATCACCGCGTACTTGCCGTCGCCGAGCGGGGTGAACCAGCGCGAGCCGAGCTTCCACAGCGCGCCGCCGATTTCCTCGGTGACCGGCGCGAGGTTCACCGACGAGCCGTCGAGGCCGATCCGGTGCAGATTCCACCAGCCGCCCGGATCGAGCAGCGCGAGCAGCGAGGTCGCGCTCTCCCATTCAAGCTGGCACACCGCGACCGCCGCGCCGCCCGCGATCACCTCGGGCGTGCCGAGCGAGCCGTCCTCGAGCAGCGGCGCGACGCACAGTTCCGTGCCGTCCCATGGCATCGCCGGGTGGTCCCAGCCGAGCCACGCCGCGTGCGCCCCATCGGGCGACAGCTGTGGCGCGGTCAGGAAGTGATGACTGGCCGCGAGTGAGCGCGGCGCGGCGCCGCCGAGTGACAGCTCCACCAGATCGCGTGAGACGTCGGCGCGCCGTGAGCCGACGCTGGTCTCCCGCACCGCCCAGACCGTGCCGCGCGGGCCGGGCCGGAGGTCGCCGAACCGGACACCGTGCGGCACAGCGGGTTCGGCTGTGATCGGTGTCACCTTGCCTGATGTCAGGTCGCGCACATAGACGCGCTGGTCGTCCCAGTGCGTGAACACGAGCCTGCCGCCGATCGCGAGCCAGGGCCGTCCGCCGTATTCGTGGACGCGGTTGCGGGCGTTCCACGGCGCGGGCAGCACCTCTTCACCGGCCCTCACCAGCGCGACCCTGCCGCCTTCGCCCGGTCTGGCCTCGGCCCACCACAGCACTCCGCCGACGGTGTCGACCCACTGCACGCCACCTCCGGCGGCGGCCGCGTCGGCGGCACTGATCGGCGAGGTCCAGGTTCCATAAGACGCGATCTCGGGCACCAAGCGAGCCTAATGGCACGGAACACGGGGCGGCAGATGCCGATGATCGTGCGTTGGCCTAGGGTCGAGGGTGCCATGTCTCGCGTAATTCACGTCTTCCGCCAGCCCGACCGGTTCGTCGCCGGGACCGTCGGGGAGCCCGGTGACCGCACTTTCTACCTCCAGGCGTCCGAAGATGTGCGCACGATCAGCGTGACCATCGAGAAACAGCAGGTCGCGGTGCTCGCCGAGCGCCTCGGCTCGTTGCTCGAGGAGGTCGCGACCCGCTTCGGCGCGGACGTGCCCGAGGAGATCCCCGACGACCTCGTCGACGTCGACCCGCTCACCGTGCCCGTCGAGGAGGAGTTCCGCGTCGGCACCATGGGCCTCGGCTGGGACGCCGACTCGAAGGCCGTCGTGATCGAGCTGCTCGCCATCACCGAGGGCGAAGTGGACGAAACGGTCGTACTCGACGACACCGAGGAAGGCCCCGACGCCGTGCGGGTGTTCCTGACCCCGGTCGCGGCGCGTGCCTTCGCCGAGCGCGCGGACCGCGTGATCAACGCGGGCCGCCGCCCCTGCCCGCTCTGCGCCGAGCCGCTGGACCCCGCCGGGCACATCTGCCCCCGCCAGAACGGCTACCGCCGCGACGTCGACGTGATCGAAGACTGAGCCGCCCGTGAACGACCTGCTCGCGCACGGGAAGCTCGAAGTCGAAGGCAGGCTGGTCGAAGCCTCCAACCTGACCTTGTTCTGCCAGGTCGAGCTGGACGGTGAGATCGCCAACGCCGTCTACAAGCCCGTGCGCGGCGAGCGCCCGCTCTGGGACTTCCCCGACGGCACGCTCGCGGGCCGCGAGGTCGCGACCTACCTGATCGCCGATTCGCTCGGCCTCGGCGCGGTCCCGCAGACCGTGCTGCGCGACGGCCCGTTCGGTGAGGGCATGGTCCAGCGCTGGATCGAGACCAGCGAAGACGAGCTCGTCGACGTCCGCGCCCCCGAAGACCTCCCGCCGGGCTGGAAGGTCGTGCTGCACGCCCACGACCGCAACGGCGAACCCGCGGTGCTCGCGCACGCCGACCACCCCGGCATCCGCGACCTCGCGCTGCTCGACATCGTGGTCAACAACACCGACCGCAAGGGCGGTCACATCCTGGGCGGCACGGACGGCACCGTCTACGGCGTCGACCACGGCATCTGCCTGCACACCGATCCGAAGCTGCGCACCGTGCTCTGGGGCTGGATCGGCGAGCCGCTGCCCGAGGACGCGATCGTCAAGCTCAAGGCACTGCGCGGCAAACTCGAAGGTGAACTCGGCGAGGCGCTCGCGCCGCACCTGACCAAGTTCGAGATCCTCGCGATCCGCGACCGGGCCGAGCAGCTCGTGTACGACGGCGTGTTCCCGTCGCCGGGCGACGAGTGGCGCGCGATTCCCTGGCCGCTGTTCTAGGGCGCGTTTTAGGGGGCACAGCGCGCGAGGATGCCGTCGACGATGTCTTCTAGGCCGCGCTTGTGCGTGTCACGTTCGGTCAGCTCGGACCAGTTCGCGGCCATCGACGTCAGCCGCGGGTACACCTCGGGATCCAGCGCGGCGAACGCCTTGTCCCGGTGCGACGGGCCGTCGTACAGGGCACGGCGGCGATTGCGGGTCACCCGGATCAGCAGCTCACCCGCCGTGTAGTACCAGATCGTGCGGTAGGCGTACACCGCGTCGGTTTCACTGAGCCCGCAGGCGATCGCCGAGTCGAGGATGTCCTCGACGATCCACAGCGCGGAGACGGCCATCAGGTCGTCGGAGGCCAGCACCTCGACGATCCACGGACAGCCCACGAGCACCTCGTAGAGCAAGCCGGCCGCGGTCAGGAAACGGGCGCGCGGCTCCTCAGGCTGCTCAGGCCGGGGAAACCGGGCCGCATGCGCGTCCAGCAGGAGCAGCAGGAGCTCGTCCTTGTCGCGGACGTGGTGGTAGAGCGCCATCGGCGTCGAGGACAGTTCCTTGGCCAGGCGTCGCATCGACAGCTGGCCCGGGCCCTCCTCGTCGACGATCAGCTGCGCGGCGGCCACGATCGCCTCCTGGGACAGCTTGGCGGGCCTGCCAAGCCTGCTCGATCCCGTGCTCCTGGACACCATGCGTCCTGCTCTCCTTCGCGCGGCGATAACGACCCATTGTCGCTCACCAGCGAAAGCCTGAGCCGCCCCGGTGGAGTCACTAAGCCTGCGCCTTCTCCGCGACAGGCAGTTCGGACGCGGCCGTATCTTCATCGCGAGGCGTGCCAGGCAGCACCACGATCGCGACCACCGTCGCGATCAACAGCAGGCACCCGGCGAGCATCAGGCCCAGCCCGAACCCGGACGTGGTCGCCACATCCGCCGAATCGCCGGCGGCCAGCCGGCTCTGTGTGTGGGCGATCTGCACGGTCACCAGCGCGGCGAGGCCGATCGCACCACCGATCTGCCGTGAGCTGTTGAGCAACGCCGAGGCCATGCCCGCCTCGTGCCTCGGCAGGCCACCGGTCGCCGCCGCGGTGAGCGGGACGAACGACAAGCCCATGCCGAGCCCGGCCACCAGTGACGGACCGAGCACATCGGTCAGGAAGCCCCCACCCGGCTCGAGCAGGCCGAACCAGCCGAAGCCGAGCGCGGCGAGCAGCCCCGCCGGGATCACCACCGTCTTGATGCTCACCCGGCGCAGCAGCCACGTGGAGGTGTAGATGCCGACCACCACGATGCCGCACATCGGCAGGAACGCCGCGCCCGCCTGCGCGGTCGGCAGCCGCAGGATCTGTTGCAGGTACAGGGAAATGAAGTAGAACGCGGCGAACTGCCCCGAGCACAGCAGCAGCATGAACAGGTTCGCCCCGCCCGCGTTCCGCTTGACCATCAGGCCGAGCCGGATCAGCGGGTCGGCGATATCGCCGTAGTGCTCCCACAGCAGGAACCCGGCGATCAGCACCACCGCCACGCCGAGTGTGATCAGCGTGGTCGGCGACGTCCACGCGTGCTCGCCGGTGCGCACCACGCCGAGGATCAGCAGGCCGATACCCGAGGTGGCCAGCACCGCGCCGACCACGTCGAGCTTGCCGCCCCGCCCACTGAAGAGCCCGGCTGGCAGTGCGCGCAGCGCGAGCCCGACCACGGCCAAGGTGATCGGCACGTTCACCAGCATCACCAAACGCCAGCCCGCGAACTCCGTGAGCAGGCCTCCGAGCAGCACGCCCGCGCTGCCGCCAACGGCCGAGACCCCGGCGTAGATACCCAGTGCCTTCGCGCGTTCCTTGCCTTCCCGTTGGGTGATGGTGAGCAGCGCGAGTGCCGCTGGCGCCATCGCCGCCGCGCCGAGGCCCTGCAGGCCGCGGGCGACGATCAGCTGCCATGGCGCCTGCGCCAGCCCGCCGAACAGCGAGGCCACCGCGAACAGTGCCGCACCGGTCAGCAGTACGCGCCGCTGGCCGAGCTGGTCTGCCGCGCGGCCGCCGAGCAGCAAGAAGCCGCCGAAGAGCAGCGCGTAGGAGTTGACGACCCAAGGCAACTGCCCCTGGCCGATGCCGAGCCCCTCGCGCATGGCAGGCAGCGACACGTTAACGATCGTCATATCGAGCGTGACCATGAATTGCGCGAGGGCCACCGCGATGAGTGCCCTGCCCCGGTCCAGGTTGCCTCGCACAGGTCCTCCAAGTTTTCGTACGCGTAAAGTGTACGCGTACGATAACAGCTCGCCCGGCCATGAGGCCAGGCGGATCAGGACGGCCAGAACCGACTTTCGTCCGTAGCCGCATGCGCATTCGGCTACGTAACGTCCACCGGGTTTGCGTTTCCACCTGTTGGATGAGGGGAAGTCGTGCGAAGAGTTCTGGCCGGAGCGGCCACGATCGTGCTGCTGAGCGCGGGCATCACGCCCGCCGTGTTCGCGGCACCGGCACCACCACAGCAAGCCGCCGACCAAGCGGTGGCGCAGGTCGACGAACTGCCCAACCCGCTGGAGGACAAGCGCCGCGCGCTGCGCCAGGAGGCGCTGGCGAAGGTGCTGACCGGTGAGGCCACCGCGCAGAAGCGGGGCCCGAGCACAGTGGCCAAGCTGGGCAAGAAGGCCACGAGCCAGACCGACAAGACGCCGACCGACCAGTACGTCGAGCTCGCGCGCGAGAAGACCGACAAGGTGTTCGTCGTGCTCGCCGAGTTCGGCAACGACCGGCACCCGCAGTACCCCGACAAGGACCAGGACCCGGCGACGCCAGGCCCCAAGCGCTTCGACGGGCCGCTGCACAACCAGATCCCGGAGCCGAACCGCGCGGTCGACAACACCACGATCTGGCGCCCCGACTTCAGCAGGCAGTACTTCCAGGACCTGTACTTCTCGACCGCGCCCGACGCGAACTCGGTCGCTAACTTCTACGACAAGCAGTCATCCGGCCGCTACAGCATCGACGGCATGGTGACCGACTGGGTCAAGGTCAAGTACAACGAGGCCCGCTACGGCCGCTCCAACGGTTTCCCCTGCGGCGGCACCGTCTGCAACAACTCCTACGACCTCGTGCGTGACGGCGTGACCGAGTGGGTCAACGCGCAGAAGGCGGCAGGCAAGACCACCGAGCAGATCCGCACCGAGCTGGCCGCGTTCGACCAGTGGGACCGGTACGACTACGACGGTGACGGCGACTTCAACGAGCCAGACGGCTACATCGACCACTTCCAGATCGTGCACTCCGGTGGCGACCAGGCCGACGGTGACCCGTGGCAGGGCGAGGACGCCATCTGGAGCCACCGCGGCTACGCGTTCAAGAACTACAGCTCAGGTCCCGGCAGCAACAAGCTCGGCGGCGCGCCGATCGGCGACACCGGCCTCTGGGTCGGCGACTACACCATGCAGCCCGAAAACGGCGGCGTGAGCGTGTTCGCCCACGAGTACGGCCACGACCTCGGCCTGCCCGACCACTACGACACCAGCGGCGGCGGCACGAACGGCGTCAACTGGTGGTCCATCATGGGCCAGACCCGTGTCGGCGAGCCCGGTGAGGCGCCGGGCACCCGCGCCAACGAGTTCTCCGCGTGGGACAAGCTGCAGCTCGGCTGGCTCGACTACGAGGTGGCCGTCGCCGGTCAGGAACGCACCTTCGACCTCGGCCCGCACGAGTACAACACCGCCAAGGCGCAAGGCCTCGTCGTCGTGCTGCCGGACGTGCCCAAGACATTCGACTACGGCGCCCCGTTCGCGGGCTCGAAGATGTGGTGGAGCGACAAGGGCAACGACCTCGACAACTCGATGACCGCGCCACTCGACCTGACCGGCAAGTCGTCGGCGTCACTGAGCCTCAAGACGCGCTTCGACATCGAAGAGGACTTCGACTACCTCTACGTCGAAGCCGCCAACGCCGACGGCAGCTGGACCCAGCTCGACGGCACCGTCGACGGCAAGCCGTTCATCCGCGACTCGGGGAACTCGCCGGCCATCAGCGGCTCCTCGGCGGGCAAGTGGGCCGACGTGAAGGTGCCACTGGACGCTTACGCCGGCAAGAACACCAAGCTCCGCTTCGCCTACCGCACCGACGGCGGCCTCGCGCTGCAGGGCTTCTTCGCCGACGAGATCGTCGTCACCGCCGACGGCACCCCGGTACTCACCGACGGCGCCGAAGCCGCCGGACCGTGGACCCTCAAGGGTTTCCGCACCGCGGCCGGCAAGGAGACCAAGGTCTTCGACCAGTTCTACATCGCGTCGAACCGGACCTACGAGTCCTACGGCAAGTACAACCGGACCGGCCCCTACCGCTACAGCTTCCCGGACAAGCCCGACTGGGTGGAACACTTCCCGTACCAGGACGGCCTGCTCGTCTCGCTGTGGGACACCAGCCACCTGGACAACAACACCAGCGAGCACCCCGGCGAAGGCCTGATCCTGCCGATCGACGCCAACCCCGCGCCGATCTACAACCTCGAAGGCCGGGCCTGGCCGCCGACCGTTTCAGGCTACGACGCCCCGTTCGGTCTGCAGAAGTCGGACTCGTTCACGTTGCACATCAACGGAAAGGCCTCGTACATCCGCGGCCAGTCCCCGCAGCCGGTCTTCGACGACACCAAGCAGTTCTGGTACCCGGAGACCCCGACAACGGGCGTCAAGCTCGCGGGCGTCGGCGTCGGCCTGCGCGTGCTCTCGCAGTCCGGCACCTCGATGAAGGTCAAGCTCTTCAAGACGAAGTAGCCCCAGCACTGGATACTCACCCGCAGTCGTGAGCGTTGCGGGCGGTTCTATTTGTGCGGAAAGCCAAATGTGGCTGGCTGGTGAGGCGCGCTGAAGCCTCGGGTGGGCGTGAAGCGAGGGGGCCTTTGGGTGCGTAGTACGCACTCGGGGGCACCCTCGCTTCACGATGGGGTTCTGGCGGAGTCGCCCGAAGCCCTGGCAGACCGACACTGGCCAAGGTCGCCAGCACAACATGACACCTTTGACCTTCCGCCCAATAACCGCCCGCAACGCTCACGACCTGGTTTCAGGATCGCCACTCTCGGCTGCTCGCTTGGGGTTTGGGTCTGCCTGGGTTGGATCCAGGGCGGTCCCGTATGAACATTTCCGCTGCCTGGATCGGGTTGGGTGGTGGGTCGCTGCGGAAATATCCATACGGACCGGGGGCACGTTGCCGCGACCATGTTGTGGCTCGGTAGGGCCCCTGACCGGGGTTCTGGTGGTCGCCCGGGTGGCGGGTCGGGCTGCCTCGGCCGAGGCAGCGTGGTGGCGGCGGTGTCAGGTTCGGCTGGTGTGCAGGGTATTGCGGCGGGGCGTGCGTGCGGGGTCGATGAAGGCTGGTGGAATGAACTCCGGATAGCCGTCGCTGGCGATCCGGACTTCCCAGTCACTGGAGTGGATCAGCCGGTGGTGCCTACCGCAGAGCAGCACGAGATTATCGATCTGCGTTTCCCCATGGTGTGCCCAGAAAACGATGTGGTGTGCGGTGCAGCGTTGGGGTGGGGCGTCGCATCCGGGGAAGGCGCAGCCGCCGTCGCGGATGGCGAGCGCCAGGCGTTGTGCAGGTGTTGCCAGGCGTTGGGTGCGGCCGACATCCAGCGGCGCACCTTTGGCGTTCAAGGTGACGGGGATGATCTTGCAGTCACACGCCAAGATCCGGGCCTCGGTCGCACTGATATCACCGACCAGATCCAGGCAAGCGCGCCCGATCCCCGTCTTCAGTTCCTCCAGGCCGACGGTCACCACGACATGCACACTGTCCCCAGCCTGAGTCGGGATCTTCGGGTTGCCCATGCCGAGGGCGACGAACTCAGCGAACGCGTCACCCATACGCTCCCACTGCGACCGGGCATCCCGGCCCTCCTCCTCAGTCGCGGGGCGAGGTTTCGCGAGCGGATCGAGAGCGGCTTTCAACCGGGCGATGGTCTCAGCGTCGGTTGTGATTTTGATGCCGTGGGTGCCGTCGCGGTGGGTGATGAACCCGAGCTCATGCCGCGGGGCGGTGGGGTCGGGGTCTTTGGGTTCGCGGCCATCCGGGTCGAGCCGGTCCCGCAGGTTCGCGGCGGCCTGGGCGATCTGGCGCGGCCCGGCAGTACGGGCGAGATCGACGAGGATCTGCTCCCCGGTTTCCCGTTCCTCCGCCGATACCCAGGCGGGCAGGGCGGCGAGTCCGGCGATGATCGGATCCAGCTGCGCCGCACCCAAATCCCCCTCCAACGCGGCTGAAGCGGCATACGGGGCCAGCGCCGGAATCCTCGCACCGCCGTCCTGGCGTGGGTTGAGCGCGCGGGCTCGGTCGACGCGGGCTTTGGCTTCGCCGGGTTTGATCTGGACCCAGTCGACCAACGCCTGCGACAACACCGCATACCCGGTCACGTCCTTCACGCCACGCGATTCGATCTCCGCCAAGATCTGACCCTGCTCCGCCTCCAGACGGCGTTTTTCTCGTTCGTGCGCTACGTAGTTCATGAGCAGCGCGTCCTTCTCGCAGCGCCACCACTCGGGCGGTGCTGCGAGGTCGGGACTGTCGGTGCTGATCATGACTCCATCTTACCTGCGCCCAGAGACATATGCCACTAGACACGTCGGGAGTTTTCGACTTTCCTGAGGTGGCCCGACCCGCCACGCAAGGCGGGCATCAAGCCCCGGGCGGAGTTTTCGGTGAGTCACAACGGATTGTGGACAACGTGCCCCCCCGGTCCGTATGGATATTTCCGCGGCGACCCACCACGCAATCCGGCCCAGGCAGCGGAAATGTTCATACGGGACCGCCCTGGAGCCGACCCAGTAGACCCAAACCCGGAGCCCAAAAAAAACCCAATGTGGCTTTCGTCAGCCCTGAGCTGACGAAAGCCACATTGGGAGGCTAGAACCTGACGAATGCCACATTGGGGGTAAGGGCTGGCACGACCCCGGCTCACGGCAGCAGGCGAACGCACAGCCGTCGCGATCGCCGAGTCGTTGCGCGCGAAAGGTGTCCGGGCCGGTCGAGATCTACTCATCCCACCTACGACGCACCACACAGACAGCCTGGAGCGTGAGTGAGCGGCTCGGTATCGAGCCGATGCTCGACGAACGGCTGCGCGAGAGTCCTACGGCGAGGCCGAGCGCAGGCCGCGGGAGTGACATGACCAGCCCGACGCCTGCCGTGGGTGACCAGCTACGGCACCACGAGCGGCAATCCTCGAAAGCGTGGCGCAAGGGTTCGCCGCGACCTTCGTGCTGGCCTGGTGGATCGAGATGCCGCTCGAAACCACGACTTCAACGCCCCGTCCGGCAGCGTCAGCGTGTTGCACGAGGACGACTTCTTCCTCAACAAGCCTAGGGGCGCCAGAAGCCTAGGGGCGCCAGAACTTGACCTCGGGAAACCGGGGTGACGGCCTGCCCAGCAACGGCTGCTGCCGTCCCCGCAGATGCAGGTCGAGGAACGCGGTCACGTAGTCGCGCGTGATCCGCAATCCGCGCGCGGCGGGGAGTTTCTGGTCCGGTGGCAGGCCGAGCTGGTCGGCGAGCACCGGCAGGTCGCTGAACATCGACGGCCCGGCGCGTTCGACGGTGAGCCAGCGTTTCCAGCCGGTCAGTGCCGGCCACACGCGGTCCCAGCTCGGGTCGGACTGGCCGCCGGGTGCGTGGCGTGGGGTGCCGAGCAGGAGCAGTGGCCGGTTGAGGCCCGCAGGTACGGGAAACGAGCCGTCGAGGGTGACGCCCGCGCTGATCCGGGGATCCGCCTGCATCGCGGGTACCACGCTGCCGCCGCCGATCGAGTGGCCGACCATCGCGATGCGGCGGGGGTCGATCAGCTTTCCCCGGCCCCACACCGGGGTTTTCCCGATCAGCCGGTCGAGCACGAACGACACGTCCGCCGCACGGCCGCGCGCGATCTTGACGTCGTCGCGCGCGAGGTAGCCGGTGGTGTGGCCGTCGGGGAACGTGGTTGCGACGGCTTCGTGGTTGTGGCCGATGGCCGCGACGACGTAACCCTGGCTCGCGAGGTCCTCGCCGAGCGTGCGCAGTGTGCCGCGCGGCTGCTCGCGGCCGGGGGAGAGGACCACCAGCGGCGCGCGGGAGCCGAGTGGTGGCGCGTTGACCCGCGCGTGCGTGCCCACCGTGGTCAGTGCGTCGCCCGCGATGTCCGCACTGAGCCCGCGCGCGATCCGCTCGGACTCGGCGAGTGTCAGATAGGGCGCCTGCCTGCCCGTCTCGACCAGTGCGGGGTACCAGATCGAGACCATCAGCTCGCGCCGGTCGTCCGGCAGCCACGGGTCCGGCCGGGTGACGTCGCGCAGGTGCAGGGTGATTTGGCCGATCGGGTTCCGACCGGAGGGCTCGGGCAGCTTCATATGGGTATGATCATACGTCCGTCAAAACTGCGGTATCCGGAGAAACCCGGATAATTCCCTGGTTCGCTGTCAGGCTAACGGTCATGATCGTCTTGGATACCGCCGCACGGGCAAGGTTGGTCGACCGATTCGGGCCCGCCGTGACCGCATGGTGTGACCGCCTTCCCGCGCTGGTGGACGAGTTGTGTGACCGCTGGGGACTCGAGGTGCGCTCCGCGATGCCGGGCAACACCGGCCGGACACTGCTCTGCCGCGACGCCGACGGCCACTCCAAGGTGCTCAAACTGACCCCGGACACCGAAATCGCCGCCACCGAGGCCGCCGCGCTGCGCGTCTGGGCCGACTCACCGCACGTCGTCGACCTCCTCGACGCCGACGACGGCGTACTCCTGCTTGACGGCATAGTCCCCGGCGCGCCGTTGCACGACACAGACATCCCATATGGCCAGGTCGACGCAATGCTCGCCGAACTGGCGGACTACACGCCCCGGGATAGAGCAGGCTTTGTCCCCCTTTCCGAACGCGTGGACTTCATGTTCACCCTTGCCGCGCGCCGCAACCCGGACGTGTTCCCCGATGTGCAGCGCCGTTCGTGGGAATTCGCCTCGAAACTCGCGCGCTACGACGCGAAAGCGCTGGTGCACGGCGATCTTCACCCCGGCAATGTGCTCTGGGGCGCGGACGGGATCGTCGTCATCGACCCGCGGCCCAGTATCGGCGACCCGACGGCCGACGCCGTCGACTGGGCACTGCACCCGATGCTCACCGGTGGCTCACTCGAAGACGGCATCGCCGCACTGCCGAGCCTCGACGGTGACCGGGTGCGCGACTGGTGCTCCGCGTTCGCGATCCTCCTCGCGCTCTCCGCGGTCCGCCGCGGCCTGCCCGCCGCGTACACCGAGGCGCTGCTCGGCGTGGCGCGCTGACGAGCTACCCGAACCGGACTACCGTCGGCGCCCGTGCGCTATGACGATGTGCTGGCCGGACCACGCAAACGGGTGATCCCCGAGGTGCCCGCCGAACCCGGCCTGGTGGTCGAGGAGGCGGGCAGCGGGTTCTGCGGTGCCGTCATCCGTATCGAGTACGGCAACGTGGTGCTCGAGGACCGCAAACTCAACCAGCGGGTGTTCCCGCTCAACCCGGCTGGCTTCCTGCTGGAGGGCAAACCGGTCACGCTGGTGCCCGTCAAGGCCGCGCCGCAGCCGTCACGCAAGATCTCCGCGTCCGGTTCCGTGCACGTCCAAGGCCTGCAGGCCCGCGTCGCCAAGGACTCCCGCATCTGGGTCGAGGGCAAGCACGACGCCGAACTCGTCGAGCGCGTGTGGGGCCACGACCTGCGTGTCGAAGGCATCGTCGTCGAACCGCTCGACGGCGTCGACGTGCTCGGCGACCGCATCGCCGAATTCGGCACCGGCCCCGAGCGCAGGCTCGGCGTGCTCGTCGACCACCTGGTCAAAGGCAGCAAGGAATCCCGCATCGTCGACGCGGTCCGCGACGAGAACGTGCTGGTCACCGGGCATCCGTACATCGACATCTGGCAGGCGGTGAAGCCCGCGGCCGTCGGCATCAAGGCCTGGCCGGTGATCCCGCGCGGCGTCGAGTGGAAGCAGGGCATCTGCGACGCACTCGGCTGGGGCGAGCCGTACGAGGGCTGGCAGCGCGTGCTCGCCGCCGTTAGCAGCTACCGCGATCTGGAGACACCGCTGATCGGTGCCGTCGAGCGGCTCATCGACTTCGTGACGGTCGGCTGAAAGTCAAGTGTCCATCAAGCAGGCGATTCTTTCCGGGTGCGAACCGTCACTTTCTGAGACGATGGGCGCATGACGGCGGCAGTGGTATGGCTGATCGTGGGCTTCGCCCTGATCGTGGCGGAAGTGATCTCCGGTGAGTTCGTGCTGCTCATGCTCGGGACGGCGGCGCTCGTCACCGGCGGCGTCTCCGCGCTGACCGGGAATCCGTACATCGACGCCGCGGTGTTCGCGGCGTCCTCGGTCGGACTGTTGTTCCTCGTCAGGCCCGCGCTGAAGCGCAAGTTCCTCGGCGGTGAGGGCGCCAAGACCAACACCGACGCCCTCATCGGCACGCACGCCATCGTGTTGTCCACAGTGGACGGCCACGGTGGGACGGTGAAGCTCGGGGGCGACACCTGGTCGGCGCGCGCCTACGTCGAGCACGACCGGCTCCAGCCGGGCACGAAGGTGACCGTCATGGAGATCTCCGGCGCGACGGCCGTGGTGAGCCCCGACCCCTGACCGAGAACGACCCGGCGAAAAGTACATGAGCACCAGAGCGGAAACCCGCGCTGAGAAGGGAAGAAAGTCTTGTCGACGATAGCGATAGTCGTTGTCGCGCTGATCGTGCTTTTCGTGATCATCACCGTGGGGAAAGCCATCATGGTGGTCCCGCAGGCACAGTCGGCCGTCATCGAGCGGCTGGGCCGGTTCCGCACGGTCGCGTCGCCCGGTCTGACCTTCCTGGTGCCGTTCCTGGACAAGGTGCGCGCCAGGATCGACCTCCGCGAGCAGGTCGTCTCGTTCCCGCCCCAGCCGGTGATCACCGAGGACAACCTGACCGTGTCGATAGACACCGTCGTGTACTTCCAGGTCACCGACTCGCGCGCGGCCGTGTACGAGATCTCCAACTACATCGTCGGTGTCGAGCAGCTCACCACCACGACACTGCGTAACGTCGTCGGTGGCATGAGCCTGGAGCAGACGCTGACGTCGCGTGACTCCATCAACACCCAGCTGCGTGGTGTGCTCGACGACGCGACCGGCCGCTGGGGCATCCGCGTCGGCCGTGTCGAGTTGAAGGCGATCGACCCGCCACCGTCCATCCAGGACTCGATGGAAAAGCAGATGCGCGCCGACCGTGAGAAGCGGGCCATCATCCTCACGGCGGAGGGCCAGCGGGAAGCGTCCATCAAGACCGCCGAAGGTCAGAAGCAGAGCCAGATCCTCGCGGCAGAAGGCGCCAAGCAGGCCACCATCATGGCGGCCGAGGCCGAGCGGACTTCCCGCATCCTGCGCGCGCAGGGTGAACGTGCCGCCCGCTACCTGCAGGCGCAGGGCCAGGCGAAGGCGATCGAGAAGGTGTTCGCCGCGATCAAGGCCGGCAAGCCGACCCCCGAGGTCCTGGCGTACCAGTACCTGCAGACGCTGCCGCAGATGGCGCAGGGCGACGCGAACAAGGTCTGGATGGTCCCGAGCGACTACGGCAAGGCACTCGAAGGCTTCGCACGCGCACTCGGCGCACCCGGCGACGACGGCGTCTTCCGCTACGAGCCGCCGAAGGAAGAGGACACCGAGCGCCCGGTGCTCGACGACGACGAGGTCGCCGCCTGGTTCGACACCTCGACCGACCCCCGCATCGCCGAAGCCGTCCGCGCGGCCGAAGCCGTCGCCCGCCAGGAAGTCCCCGGCCCGCTCGGCTCGACCCCGCAGGCCTCACGCCCGACGCCGCCGGTCCTCGCCGGCCTCCAGGGCGGCGACAAGGGCGGTTCCGAGCCGGAGCCTCAGGAAACGGAGCGCACGGAGGTCCAGCAGTCGCCTCCGCCGCCCCCGCAGCCCGCGCCGCTGCCCCAGCCGCACCCGCAGAACTTCCAGCCGCGGCAGCCGGGACAGTTCAACCCGCCGCAGGGAAACCCGCCCAGCGGCCCATTCCCGCAGCAGGGCCCGTTCGGCGGCTCCCGCTAGTACATCGGGGTCGTGAGTGGTATGGCCGGTTCTAACCC
>NZ_JBHWEB010000090.1:0-38975 GCF_042734395.1 Amycolatopsis sp. NPDC059657
CCCGTCGAGTTCGAGACCCTGTACAAGTCAGGCGACCTGATCAGCCTGGTCGCCTGACCCCAACAACGAGTCTCTACCGAACCCGGGGCGGTTCATGGCGACCCGGGCGTAGGCGAGTTGCGCACTCGGGTGCCCCGATGGACGCCATGCGTACACAGATGGACGACGCGCGTGCATGGATGGACGACACGCGTGCCCAGAGACTCGGGGGAGGTGTTCGGCGGTCGTTGGTTTGGGGGTTACGGGGGGTTTGGGGGCGGGTGGCAGGGTGGGGGTGTGCGAGTCGCCATAGTCACCGAAAGTTTCCTGCCCCAGGTGAACGGCGTGACCAACTCCGTTCTGCGTGTGGTGGAGCACCTGCGCGAGCGGGCGCATGATGTGCTGATCATCGCGCCGGGGCCGGGGCCGTCCGAGTATCGGGGGGCGCCGGTGGTGCGGATTCCGGCGCTGGACTTCCCCGGCGTGCATTCGCTGCCGATCGGGGTGCCGACCAGGACCGTGCTGACCGCGATGGCCGGGTTCCGGCCCGATGTGGTCCACCTGGCTTCGCCGTTCGTGGTGGGGGCGAGGGGGCTGGCGGCCGCGCGGCGGTTGCGGGTGCCTTCGATCGCGGTCTACCAGACGGATATCGCCGGGTTCGCGGCCGCTTACGGGTTCGGGATCGCGGCGAGGGCGGCTTGGCGGTGGGTGCGGCGGCTGCACAGCCGGGCCGATCGGACGCTGGCGCCGTCGAGTGACTCGGTGGAGCAGCTCAGGTCGCATGGGGTGCCGCGGGTGCATCGGTGGGCGCGGGGCGTCGACATCGACAAGTTCTCGCCGTCGCATGCTTCGGCTGCTTTCCGGCGGGAGCTCGCACCCAATGGCGAGTTGCTCGTCGGGTTCGTCGGGCGGCTCGCGCCTGAGAAAGAGGTCGATCGGCTGACCGCACTGGCGGGGCTGGACGGCGTCCGGCTGGTCGTGGTCGGCGACGGGCCGGAACTGCAGACGTTGCGCGAGCGGATTCCCGGCGCCGCCTTCCTCGGCGCCCGGTATGGGGACGAGCTCTCGGAGGCGTACGCCAGCCTCGACGTCTTCGTGCACACCGGTCCGCATGAGACGTTCTGCCAGACGATCCAGGAGGCCATGGCCTCAGGGTTGCCGGTGCTGGCGCCGAACGCCGGCGGTCCCAAGGACCTCGTGCTGCCGGGCAAGACGGGATTCCTGCTGCCAGCGGATCGGGGTGTTTTCGCGGACGCGCTGGTGGACAAGGTGAACGACCTCAGGGATCCGGCGATGCGCGCGCGACTCGGTGAGCGGGCGCGCAAGGTCGTGCTGTCCCGTACCTGGCCTGCCGTGTGCCACGAACTCGTCGGCCACTACGAAGCGGTGACTGGGCGTGCGGCCAAGGCGGCCTAGTGTCCCGCGCCGGAAATGCGGTGCGTGTATCGGCGGATCCAGCTTTCCGCAGGCGAGGCGCCGGTGCGTCCTCGTACCGGTCGTACTCGGACGGACCGGCAACGCTGTCTGCGGGAAGTTGGGCCGTCGAGATATGTGCCTGATTTCCGGCGCGGGACACTAGGTGCACATCGTCCAGCTCGCCAACTTCTACGGACCGAGATCCGGCGGGCTGAAGACGGCCTTGCATCACCTCGGCGCCGGGTATGTCGCGAGTGGACACCAGGTGACGCTGGTCGTGCCCGGCCGCCGGTATGCCGACGAGCTGCTGCCGAGCGGGGTGCGGCGATTTTCCCTGCCCGCCTTGCAGATTCCGGGAACCGGCGGGTACCGGGCCGTCGATCCGCACCGGGTGCGGACCATCCTGCGCAGGCTCGAACCGGACCGCCTCGAGGTTTCGGATCGGCTGACACTGCGCGGGATGGGGGTGTGGGCGCGCGAGCACGGGGTGCCCAGCGTAGTCATCTCGCATGAGCGGCTGGACCGGCTGCTCGAACAGTTCCTGCTGCCGGAGCAACTGGCCCGCCGGGTCGCCGACGCCGCGAACCGGCGGATGGCGGGCAGCTACGACACGGTCGTGTGCACGACTTCCTTCGCCAGAGCCGAATTCGACCGGATCGCCGCGCCGAACGTCCAGCGCGTGCCGCTCGGCGTCGACCTCGCGACCTTCACCCCCGCCAGGCGGGACGGCTCGTGGCGCCACGAGCTCGCGGGCACCGCCGACGCCCTTTTGGTCCACTGTGGACGGCTTTCGCCCGAGAAGCACGTGGAACGCAGCGTGGACACGGTCGCCGAGCTGACCGAGGCCGGTGCCAACGTGCGACTGGTGGTCGCGGGCGATGGGCCGCGAAGACGTGCGCTGGAACGCCGGGCGCGCGGACTTCCCGTGACCTTCCTCGGGTTCCTGTCAGGCCGAAATGAGGTTGCCCGGTTGCTGGCCAGCGCGGATGTTTCGCTGGCTCCGGGACCCCATGAGACCTTCGGGCTCGCCGCGCTCGAAGCGCTCGCTTCCGGGACGCCGGTGGTCGTTTCGGCGTCCTCCGCGCTCCGGGAGATCGTCCGGCCGGAATGCGGGGCCGCCGTCGACGACCACGCGCCCGCCTTCGCTGACGCGGTCACCGGGCTGCTCGACAGCCCGGAGGACTCACGGCGGGCGGCGGCCAGGGCGCGCGCCGAGCAGTTCGCCTGGCCGGTCGCCGTGCGCGGCATGCTGGCCGCGCTGGGCTGAGGTCCTGACTGCTTGCACGCCCTAGACAACCAGCGGGTTGCCTTCGCTGCCGGTGCCGTTGGTCGCGATATTTTCCCTGTTCAGAGCGCTATCTGCAGTCCTATGCTCGATTCATGGAACTGGGGGAATTCACCGGCAACGGTCCGCGCCCGAGAGGGCGACGCGGTCTGTGGATCACCGTCGGGGTAGTGGCCGCGCTCGTGTTCGTGGTCTTCGTCGCCGGTACGACGTGGTCGCTGCTGGAGCCCGGCTATGTGCTCGACGACGGCGAGCTGGCGGCGGACTTCGGTGTGCTCGCGGCGTCCTTGTCGCTCTTGGTGCTGAGCGTGTGGCGGCTGCGGTCCATGAAGCATCCGGACGACGTGGCGATCGATCGGTGGCAGCCTGCTTCGAAGACGCGAGCCGCCGACACCGGCGAGCACGATCTCGACGCCCACACCCGCCGCCTGCGGCTCATCGGCTTGCGTGCCTATGGCCTCATGGTGCTGTGGTTCGGTGTTTTCGTCGGTGGCATCGTCGGCTTGGGGGCCATCGACTCGGCTGCGGAAGCCTTGCTGGCCAACGGAACCCGTGTGCCTGGCGTGGTGGTGGGCGTGCACAACCCGACCAAGGGGGCACCGTCGATCGGTGTCTCGTACCACGTCGGACAGGCGTTGCACTACGCCGTGATCGACCGGGACACCGACCTGACGTACTTCGAGTTCCAAAGCGTCACCGTGATCTACGACCCGGCCGATCCCGACCGCGTACGGACCCTGGAAGAGAAGAACAACAGCGACTTTCTCACCGGTTTGTGCGTGGTGCCGATGCTGCTCGCACTGGTCTTCATGCCCTGTTGCGCGTTCGCAGGGGCCGCGTGGCGACGCCGGTACCGGGCGGTGCTGAAGACCGGCTGGCGGTCGGCCAGGGTGACCGTGGTGCCCGACTACCCGATCCGCAAGAACCGGGACATGCCTGACCTCCACGTGAGCTACGACGACGGGACGAACGCCAGGCTGCGTGCGCTCGCCTCGACCCACGGGTCCACGAACCTGAGGCATGAACCCGACCGGAAGGCCTGGGTCGGCGGCACCGGACGAACCATGGTCGTGCTCTTCGAGCGCGGCCGCTGGCGGAACGTGCCGTACGCGGTGCCCGCCAAGGCACTTGGCCTGACCGATCACCGGTTCCTCGGCTGACTTCGCTCTTCGGTTTTCAAACATCGCTCACACCTCCAAGCTACGCCCGGCCGCACAGGTGTTCGATCACTCGATGGGGTGGAGCCTGAGGGCGAGCGGGCTCTCAACCAGGCCGGTCTACGCTTCGGCTATGTCACGAGCGAGTCTGGACAAGGATCCGCACGAAGTCGCCGCCATGTTCGACGACGTCGCGTCCGGTTACGACCGGGCGAACTCGTTCATGACCTTCGGGTTCGACCGCCGCTGGCGCAACACCACCGCGCGCGTGCTCGACGCCAAGCGCGGCGAGAAGGTGCTCGATCTCGCCGCCGGCACCGGCGTCTCGACCGTCGAGTACACCCGCAACGGCGCGTGGTGCCTCGCGGCCGACTTCTCGTTCGGGATGCTCAAGGCGGGCAAGCACCGCAAGGTCCCGATGGTCGCAGCCGACGCGCTGAACCTCCCGTTCGCCGACGAGAGCTTCGACGTCGCGACCATCACGCTCGGGATCCGCAACTTCGTCGACACCAAGGCCGCGCTCGCCGAGATCGCGCGCGTGGTCAGGCCGGGCGGTCGGCTGGTGATCTGTGAGGTGTCGACGCCCACATTCGGGCCGCTGCGGTTCGTCTACCGCAAGTTCATGCTCCGCGCGATGACCTGGGTCGGCCGCCGCTTCTCCAGCAACCCCGACGCCTACGCCTACCTGGCCGAATCGATGCTGGAATGGCCCGCGCAGCGCCAGTTCGCGGAGATCATCGAGTCCTCCGGCTGGTCCGAAGTGGAGTGGATGAATCTCACTTTCGGCGTCGTAGCCGTCCACCGCGCCAGGAAGCCCGACGTAGACTCCGAATCATGAGCAAGCGGAACCCCGACCACGACGCCGAAGTCATCGTCGTCGGCGCAGGCCCGGCCGGTTCGACAGCCGCGACGTACCTCGCGCGCGCCGGAGTCGACGTCTTGCTCTTGGAGAAGACCACCTTCCCGCGTGAGAAGGTCTGCGGCGACGGGCTCACCCCTCGTGGCGTGAAACAGCTCATCGACCTCGGCATCGACACCAGCCAGGACGCCGGCTGGGTGCACAGCCGCGGCCTGCGGATCCTCACCGGTGACCAGACGCTCGAGTTCGACTGGCCGGACCTGACCAGCTACCCGCCGTACGGGGTTTCCCGCACCCGCCAGGACTTCGACGACCTGCTCGCGAAGACCGCGGTCAAGGCGGGCGCGCGGCTGTACGAGAAGACCACCGTCACCAGCGCGATCACCGACCACACCGGCCGGGTCGTCGGCGTCGAGGCCAAGGTGGGCCCCGAGAAGACGCCGGTCAGCTACCGGGCGCCGCTGGTGCTCGCCTGCGACGGCGTGTCCGCGCGCCTCGCGCTGAGCGTCGGCATCGAGAAGAACGACAAGCGCCCCATGGGTGTCGCGGTGCGCCGGTACTACAAGAGCCCGCGCCACGACGACCCGTTCATCGAGGGTCACCTCGAGCTGTGGGACAAGTCCGACCCGCGTAATCCCAAGCTGCTGCCCGGTTACGGCTGGGCGTTCCCGCTCGGCGACGGCACCGTGAACGTCGGGCTCGGCATGCTGTCGACCTCGGCTTCCTTCCGCAGCACCGACTACCGCGCGCTGCTGCGGCAGTGGCTCGACGGGACCCCGGAGGAATGGGGCTACCGCGAGGAGAACGCGATCGGCAAGGTCGGCGGCGCCGGGCTGCCGATGGGCTTCAACCGCACCCCGCACTACCGCGACGGCCTGCTGCTGCTCGGCGACGCCGGCGGCATGGTCAGCCCGTTCAACGGCGAGGGCATCTCGGCCGCGATGGAGTCGGCGCAGCTGGCTTCGGAGTGCGTCGTGCAGGCGCTCGCCCGGCGCGAGGGACCGTCGCGTGAACGTGCACTTGAGGGTTACCCCTTGGCCGTCGCGGAGCTGATGGGCGGGTACTACCGGCTCGGCAACGTCTTCGCGAAGCTGATCGGCAAGCCGAAGGTGATGCGGGCCGCGACGAAGTACGGGCTGCGGATCAACAGCATCCTTCCCCTGGTCTACAAGGGGCTTTCCGGTTGCTACGACGCCAAGGGCGGCGACGGCGTCGACCGGCTCATCGCGGCTCTTTCGAGGGTCGCGCCCTCCCCGCGTTGACCGTGGGATAGATCACAGTACGTCCGTTATGCCCCGTCAGTGAATGATCTTCGCTGGTCGGGGCATTTTCGGTCTGCGGAAGTTAGGTAAGCCTTATACCACGGGGGCTAGGGACAAGACTGTGAGTCACGTCCTACACTCGCCCCATGCTTTGTGAATCGCTTCACAACTTTGACGGGTCGCTTGTGAAGATTTTCACAAGCAAGCACGGCCCGTAAGGGTGCCCTAACCCTCAGACGTGTGATCCAGGTCCCTTAGGGTGCCGTCCGAGGGCTGTCTCAACCAAGCCCAACTCGATCCCGCAGCGGCGCGGAAAGGATGGCGAAACCCGTGCTGATGTTGGCCGCCACCGAACAGGTGGCACAGGCTCCGACGCCTGGCCTGAAGATGTACCTCCCGTTGGTCTTCCTCTTCGTGATGGCACTCGGCTTCGCCGTGCTGTCCGTGCTCTTGGGGCCGCTGGTCGGCCCGAGCCGATACAACAAGGCCAAACTCTCGGCCTACGAATGCGGGATCGAACCCTCGCCGCAGCCCATCGCGGGTGGCGGCCGGATGCCCGTCGCTTACTACATCACCGCGATGCTGTTCATCCTGTTCGACATCGAGATGGTCTTCCTCTACCCGTTCGCGGTGAGCGCGGACGCTCTCGGCATGTTCGGCCTGGTGGAGATCGTGCTGTTCATCGTCACCGTCGGGTTCGCGTACGCCTATGTGTGGCGGCGCGGCGGGCTGGATTGGAACTAGAGCCATGGGTCTGGAAGAGAAACTCCCCAACGGAATCCTGCTGGCCAGCCTGGAAGGGCTGGTCAACTGGGCGCGCAAGAACTCACTGTGGCCCGCGACCTTCGGCCTCGCCTGCTGCGCGATCGAGATGATGACGGTCGGTGGCTCGCGCTACGACATCGCCCGCTTCGGCATGGAGCGCTTCAGCGCGACCCCGCGCCAGGCGGACCTGATGATCGTCGCCGGTCGCGTGACCCAGAAGATGGCTCCCGTCCTGCGTCAGATCTACGACCAGATGGCCGAGCCGCGCTGGGTGCTGGCGATGGGTGTCTGCGCCTCGTCCGGCGGGATGTTCAACAACTACGCCGTGGTGCAGGGCGTCGACCACATCGTGCCGGTCGACATGTACCTCCCCGGCTGCCCGCCGCGCCCGGAAATGCTGCTCGACGCGATCCTCAAGCTGCACGCCAAGATCCAGGACGAGCCGATCAACGCCCGCAGGGCCGCGATCCGCGAGGCCAGTGGCGCGCGCACCGAACTGATCGCTTCGTCCATCAAGTACGCGAAGAAGTGAGCGAAGTGCCTGAGACCCCAGAAGTTGGCGGCGAGCAGTCCAGCGCCGACCGTCCGGAAGGCGGGCTGGAGCCGCGAGGCGCCCGTCCCGCTGAGCCCGTCGTCACCGGCCGCGAACGCCAGGGCATGTTCGGTGTCTCCGGCACCGGTGACACCTCCGGCTACGGCGGCGTCCGGCTCCCGGCGTACGCGCCGGCGCCCGCCGAGCGTCCGTACGGCGGCTGGTTCGACGAGTTCGCCGACGAGTTCTACGCGGCGCTGGCGGACAACAAGATCCCGGCCGAAGCCATCCTGCAGACCACGGTCGACCGCGGCGAGATCACCTTCTACGTCGACCGCGAGCACCTGGTCGCCATCTGCCGGACGCTGCGCGACGACGGCGGCCTGCGCTTCGAGCTGTGCAGTTCCGTCTCCGGTGTCGACTACGGCGTCGACATCCCGCAGCGCCTGCACGCGGTGTACCACCTGACCTCGATGACCTACCGCCGCCGCATCCGGCTCGAGGTCACCATGGACATCGAGGACCCGCACGTGCCGTCGATCGTCGAGGTCTACCCGACGGCCGACTGGCAGGAACGCGAAGCCTGGGACATGTTCGGCATCGTCTTCGACGGTCACCCGGCGCTGACCCGCATCCTCATGCCGGACGACTGGGACGGCCACCCCCAGCGCAAGGACTACCCGCTCGGCGGGATCCCGGTCGAATACAAGGGCGCGGAAATCCCGCCGCCGGACCAGCGGAGGTCGTACTCGTGAGCACCGAACACCTCGCCGACGTGACAACCGGCACGGACACGAGCCCGCAAGGTTCCGACAGCACCGAGTACGCCGACTCGCGCGACACCACCGAAGGCCGCGTCTACAGCGTCTCCGGCGGTGACTGGGACGACGTCGTCGCCGACGCGCTGCACGACGAGCGCATGGTCATCAACATGGGCCCGCAGCACCCGTCGACGCACGGCGTGCTCCGGCTCGTGCTGGAGATGGAGGGCGAGACCGTCACCCAGCTCCGCTCGGTCATCGGCTACCTGCACACCGGGATCGAGAAGAACTGCGAATACCGCACCTGGACCCAGGGCGTCACCTTCGTGACGCGCATGGACTACCTGGCGCCGCTGTCGACCGAGATGGCGTACTGCCTCGCGGTCGAGAAGCTGCTCGGCATCCAGGCCCCGCCGCGCGCGGAGCTGCTGCGGGTGCTGCTGCTGGAGATCAACCGCATCGGCTCGCACCTGGTCTACATCGCCACCGGCGGTATGGAGCTCGGCGCGACCACCGCCATGACGCTCGGCTTCCGTGAGCGCGAAGAGGTGCTGCACCTGCTGGAGCACCTGACCGGCCTGCGGATGAACCACGCGTTCATCCGCCCCGGCGGCCTCGCGCAGGACATGCCCGCTGACTACCACGAGAAGGTCACCGAGTTCGTCAAGACGATGGACTCCCGGCTTCCCTTGTACGACAAGCTGTTCACCGGTCAGCCGATCTGGCGCAACCGGCTCAAGGGCGTCGGCTACCTGCCCGTCGACGCCTGCCTCGCGCTCGGTGTCACCGGCCCGGTGCTGCGCAGCGCCGGTCTCCCGTGGGACCTGCGCAAGACCGAGCCGTACTCGCGCTACGACGAGTTCGAGTTCGACATCCCGACCTCGAACGACGCCGACTGCTGGGCGCGGTACCTGATCCGTGTCGAGGAGATGCACCAGAGCCTGCGGATCATCAAGCAGGCGCTGAAGATGCTCGAGCCGGGCCCCGTCATGGTCGAGGACAAGAAGATCGCGTGGCCCGCGCAGCTTTCGGTCGGCAGCGACGGCATGGGCAACTCGCTCGAGCACGTCCGCAAGATCATGGGCCAGTCCATGGAGTCGCTCATCCACCACTTCAAGCTGGTGACCGAGGGCTTCAAGGTGCCGCCCGGCCAGGTCTACGTGCCGGTCGAGTCGCCGCGCGGCGAGCTGGGCGCGCACCTGGTGTCCGACGGCGGCACGCGGCCGCTGCGGGTGCACGTGCGCGAACCGAGTTTCGTGAACCTGCAGTCGATGCCCGCGATGGCCGAAGGCGGGCTGGTGGCCGACGTGATCGCCGCCATCGCCTCGATTGACCCCGTCATGGGGGGAGTGGACCGATGACCGCTGCACCAGAAGTCATTTTCGACGAGGACATCGTCGCGAAGGCCGAGAACCTGATCGCGCGCTACCCGCAGTCGCGGTCGGCGCTGCTGCCGATGCTGCACCTGGTGCAGTCGGTGCAGGGTTACGTCAGCCAGGAGGGGATTTCCTTCTGTGCCACGCAACTCGGCCTGTCCGACGCCGAGGTCAGCGCGGTCGCGACGTTCTACACCATGTACAAGCGCCGCCCCTGCGGCGAGCACCTGGTGAGCGTCTGCACGAACACGCTGTGCGCGGCCATGGGCGGCGACGCGATATACAAGAAGCTCCAGACGCACCTCGGTTCCGAGGAAAAGCCCTTGGGGCACAACGAAACCGACGAGTCGGGCAAGATCACGCTCGAGCACGCCGAGTGCCTCGCGGCCTGCGACCTCGCCCCGGTGATCCAGGTCAACTACGAGTACTTCGACAACCAGACCGAGGACAAGGCCGTCGCGCTGGTCGACGCGTTGCAGGCAGGCAAGAAGCCGCAGCCGACGCGTGGTGCGCCGCTGACCGACTTCAAGGGTGCCGAACTGCAGCTCGCCGGGTTCTTCCCCGACGACCCGGTCCAGTACCGCGCGGACATCGACGGTCCTTCGCAGGCCGTCGAAACGCTGCGTGGCGCGCAGATCGCGCAGGAGCGCGGCTGGACCGCGCCGGTCATGGACGACGTTCCGCTGCCTGAGGTGGAGAAGAAGTAATGGCTGATCCCATCACGCCGGTGCTCACCAAGCGCTGGCTCTCTCCCAAGTCCTGGACGATCCAGTCCTACGAAGCGCTGGAGGGCTACACCGCCGTCCGCAAGGCGCTGAAGGGCACGCCGGAGCAACTCGTTCAGCTGGTCAAGGACTCCGGCCTGCGCGGCCGTGGTGGCGCCGGGTTCCCGGCCGGCATCAAGTGGTCCTTCATGCCGCCGAACGAGGACAAGCCGCACTACCTGGTGATCAACGCCGACGAGGGCGAGCCGGGTACCTGCAAGGACATCCCGCTGATGATGGCGGACCCGCACTCGCTGATCGAGGGCTGCATCATCGCCTCGTACGCGATGCGCTCGCACCACTGCTTCATCTACGTCCGCGGTGAGGCGCTGCACTGCATCCGCCGCCTGAACGCCGCCGTGCGCGAGGCCTACGACGCCGGATACCTCGGCATCGACATCCTCAAGTCGGGCTTCGACCTGGACATCACCGTCCACGCGGGCGCCGGCGCGTACATCTGCGGTGAAGAGACCGCGCTGCTCGACTCGCTGGAAGGCCGACGCGGCCAGCCGCGACTCAAGCCGCCGTTCCCCGCGGCCGCCGGGCTCTACGCCGCGCCGACCACGGTCAACAACGTCGAGACCATCGCCAGCGCGCCGTTCATCGTCAACGGCGGCTCGGACTGGTTCCGCCAGATGGGCCGTGAGAAGTCGCCTGGCCCCAAGATCTACTCGATCTCGGGTCATGTGGAGAAGCCAGGTCAGTACGAGTGCCCGCTCGGCACCACGCTGCGCGAGCTGCTCGACATGGCAGGCGGCATGAAGGACGGCATCCCGCTGAAGTTCTGGACGCCGGGTGGCTCGTCGACGCCGATGTTCACCGCGGAGCACCTCGACGTCCCGCTGGACTTCGAGGGCGCGGCGGAGGCCGGGTCCATGCTCGGCACCACGGCCGTGCAGGTCTTCAACGAGACGGTTTCCGTGCCGTGGGCCGTGATGAAGTGGACGCAGTTCTACGAGCACGAGTCCTGTGGCAAGTGCACCCCGTGCCGCGAGGGCACGTACTGGCTGGCACAGATCCTCGAGCGGATGGTCGACGGCAAGGGCACCGAAGAGGACATCGACACCCTCCTCGACGTCTGCGACAACATCCTCGGCCGCTCGTTCTGCGCGCTCGGTGACGGCGCCGTCTCGCCGATCACCAGTGGCATCAAGTACTTCCGCGACGAGTTCCTGGCGTTGTGCGAGACGAACAAGCGCGAACTGGTTGGGGCAGAAGCATGACGATGGCGCCAGAAGAGCCGAAGACCGAGACGCCGGTGCCCGAAGGCCACGTCAAGCTGGTCATCGACGGTGAAGAGGTCATCGCGCCCAAGGGCGAGCTGCTGATCCGCACCGCCGAGCGCCTCGGCACGGTCATCCCGCGGTTCTGCGACCACCCGCTGCTCGACCCGGCAGGCGCCTGCCGCCAGTGCCTGGTCGAGGTCGAAATGGGCGGCCGCCCGATGCCGAAGCCGCAGGCCTCGTGCACCATGACGGTCGCCGACGGCATGGTCGTGAAGACGCAGCTGACCTCGGCTGTCGCGGACAAGGCGCAGCAGGGCGTGATGGAGCTGCTGCTCATCAACCACCCGCTCGACTGCCCGATCTGCGACAAGGGCGGTGAGTGCCCGCTGCAGAACCAGGCGCTGGCGCACGGCCGCGCGGAGTCGCGGTTCGTCGACACCAAGCGGACCTTCCAGAAGCCGCTGCCGATCTCGTCGCAGGTGCTGCTGGACCGGGAACGCTGCGTGCTCTGCCAGCGCTGCACCCGGTTCTCGCGTGAGATCGCCGGTGACCCGTTCATCGAGCTGCTCGAGCGCGGCGCGCACCAGCAGATCGGTACCGCGGAGACCGCGGACGTGCTGGACCTGGCTTCGCGGACGACGTCCGGCCAGCCGTTCCAGTCGTACTTCTCCGGCAACGTCATCCAGATCTGCCCGGTCGGCGCGCTGACCAGCGCGGCGTACCGGTTCCGCTCGCGGCCGTTCGACCTGGTGTCCTCGCCGAGCGTGTGTGAGCACTGCTCCTCGGGCTGCGCCGAGCGGACGGACTTCCGCCGCGGCAAGGTCACCCGCAAGCTCGCCGGTGACGACCCGCAGGTCAACGAGGAATGGCTGTGCGACAAGGGCCGGTTCGCGTTCCGGTACGCACAGGCAGCCGACCGCATCCGGCGCCCGCAGGTGCGCAACCCGGAGACCGGTCAGCTCGAAGAGGCCTCGTGGACGGACGCGCTGCGTGCCGCCGCCGCCGGTCTCACCAAGGCCCGTGACGGCAAGGGCGTCGGCGTGCTGCCCGGCGGCCGCCTGACCGTCGAGGACGCGTACGCGTACTCGAAGTTCGCGCGGATCGCCTTGCGTACCAACGACATCGACTACCGCGCGCGTGCGCACTCCGCGGAGGAGCTCGACTTCCTCACCTCGCGGATCGTCGGCACGACGCCGGTCGACGGCGTCACCTTCGACGGCATCGAGAAGTCGCGCACCGTGCTGTGCGTGGCCTTCGAGCCGGAGGACGAGGCGCCGATCGTGTTCCTGCGGCTGCGCAAGGCGGCTCGCAAGAACCGCACCCGCGTTGTCCACTTGGGACAGTGGACGACCTCGTCCGTCGAGAAGACCTTCGGTGAGCTGCTGGCCTGCGTGCCGGGTGGCGAAGCCACCGCGCTCGACGGAATCGCTTCCCACGCACAGGATTTGGACCAGGCGCTCTCCTCGGACGGCGCGGTCATCCTGGTCGGCGAGCGTGCCGCCGAGGTGCCGGGCCTGTTCTCCGCCGTGCATCGGCTGGCCGAGCGCACCGGCGCCAAGGTCGCGTGGATCCCGCGTCGTGCGGGTGAGCGTGGCGCGCTGGAAGCGGGCGCCGTGCCGACTCCGCTCGGCGAAGAGGTCGGAAAGGCTTGGGGCGTAACGCTTCCCGCCGAACCCGGCCGGGACCTCAACGGCATCATCGCCGCCGCGGCCGAAGGCCAGCTCGATGGTCTGCTCGTCGGCGGGGTCGACCCGTACGACCTGCCGAACCCCGAGCAGGCGCTCGTCGCGCTCGAAGCCGCGTTCGTCGTCAGCCTCGAACTCCGCCCGAGCGCGGTCACCGAGGTCGCCGACGTGGTGCTCCCGATCGCCCCTGCGGTCGAGAAGCCGGGCACCTTCCTCAACTGGGAAGGCCGCGAGCGCCCGTTCGACGTGACGCTCGAAGGCACCGGCGCGCTGGCGGACTGCCGGGTGCTCGACACCCTCGCGGTCGAGATGGACGCCGACATCTTCACGCAGACGCCCGCCGCCGCTGCCGCGGACTTCAAGAAGCTGCCCGGCCGTCCCAAGGCGGGCGAGTTCACCCTCGTCACGTCGTCGAACGGGCAGGCGGCCGGAGCGGGCAAGGCCGTGCTCAGCACCTGGAAGCAGATGCTGGACAACGGTTCGCTGCAGGTCGACGAGCCGAACCTCAAGGGAACGCAGCGGCCTGCGGTCGCTCGCGTCTCCGAGGCGACGGCGAAGGGACTTGGCGGCAGCGTCAAGGTTTCGACCGAGCGTGGCGCGATCACGCTGCCACTGGTCGTCGCCGATCTGCCGGATGGCGTCGTCTGGATCCCGTCCAATTCGGACGGTTCCGAGGTCCGCAGGACACTCGGCGCCGGACACGGCTCCGTCGTGAGCATCACCGGAGGTGAGCAGTGACCGGAGGATTCCTCGCCCAGGCCCCGGAACACCTGACCAGGGCCCAGCTGCTGGCGAACGACCCGTGGTGGCTGACGCTGATCAAGGCCGTCGTCATCCTGCTGATCGGCCCGATCCTGACGATCCTGCTGATCGTCTGGGAGCGCAAGGCGGTCGGCCGGATGCAGAACCGGCCAGGCCCCAACCGGGTCGGCCCGAACGGCTACCTGCAGTCATTGGCCGACGCGATCAAGCTCCCGTTCAAGGAGCAGATCATCCCGGACACGGCCGACCGCAAGGTGTACTTCCTCGCGCCGGTCATCTGCGTGGTGCCTTCGCTCATCGCGCTGTCGGCCATCCCGTTCGGCCCCGAGGTCTCCATCTTCGGTCACCGCACGGTGCTGCAGCTGATGGAACTCCCGGTCGGTGTGCTGGTGATCCTCGCCTGCTCCTCGATCGGCGTGTACGGGCTCGTGCTCGCCGGCTGGGCGTCCGGCTCGCCGTACCCGCTGCTCGGCGGTATCCGTTCGGCGGCGCAGGTCATCTCGTACGAGATCGCGATGGGCCTCTCGATCGTCGCGGTCATCCTGTACTCGGGTTCCATGGCCACCGGCGACATCGTCCACGCGCAGGAACACGGCTGGTACTTCTACATCCTGCCGGTCAGCTTCGTGATCTACGCGATCTCGATGGTCGGCGAGACCAACCGCGCGCCGTTCGACCTCCCCGAGGCCGAATCCGAGCTGGTCGGCGGTTTCCACACCGAGTACAGCTCGATGAAGTTCGCGATGTTCTTCCTCGCCGAGTACGTCAACATGGTGATCGTGTCGTCGTTCGCGGTGACGCTGTTCCTCGGCGGTTACCTGTTCCCGTTCGTCGGCGCCGATCACGCGCTCAACCAGGGCTGGCTGCCGCTGGTCTGGTTCGGGATCAAGCTGTTCACGCTGCTGTTCGGGTTCATCTGGCTGCGCGGCACGCTGCCGCGGCTGCGCTACGACCAGTTCATGCGGCTGGGCTGGAAGGTCCTCGTCCCGCTGAACCTCGTCTGGATCCTCGCGGTCACCGCGATCCGCGCGGTCAACCACTCCGGCGGCTGGTCGACCCCGTCGATCCTGATCGGCATCGGCACCGTGCTCGTGGTCGCCGTGCTGCTGACGTTGCTGCTGCCGGACAAGAAGATCCCGGACGACGACTACGTGCCGATCACCGGCGGCGGATTCCCGTTGCCACCACTGGATCTCGAGATCCCGGACGAGACACCGCGGCAGAAGGCCGCCGCCAAGGCGCTGAAGAAGGCGGCCAGGCGCAAGCCCGCCGAGGTCTCGGCAGTGAAGGAAGAGGCGGACAATGGGGTTTCTTGATCCCGTAAAGGGTTTCGGCGTCACCTTCGCCATGATGTTCAAGAAGGTGGCCACCGAGGAGTACCCGGAGGCAGGCGCACCGGCGGCACCGCGCTACCACGGGCGGCACCAGCTGAACCGGCACCCGGACGGGCTGGAGAAGTGCGTCGGCTGCGAGCTGTGCGCCTGGGCCTGCCCTGCTGACGCGATCTTCGTCGAAGGTGGCGACAACACCGAAGAAGAGCGTTACTCGCCAGGTGAGCGGTACGGCAAGGACTACCAGATCAACTACCTGCGCTGCATCGGCTGCGGGTTGTGCGTCGAGGCCTGCCCGACCCGGTCACTGACGATGATCAACTTCTACGAGCTCGCCGACGATGACCGCCAGCGGCTCATCTACACCAAGGAAGACCTGCTCGCTCCGCTGCTTTCGGGCATGGAGCAGCCGCCGCACCCGATGCGGCTCGGCGAGAACGAGCAGGACTACTACGTGAACGGCCCCGAGCTGGCTCTCAAGCAGGAGGCTGGACAGTGATCGCCGCTTTCCTGGCACAGGCTCCCGGTATCGAGAGCACCGTCTCCGGCGCCGAGGCCGCCGCGTTCTGGGTGCTCGGCCCGCTCGCGCTGCTCGGCGCGCTGGGCATGATCTTCTCGCGCAACGCCGTGCACTCGGCGCTGTGGCTGGTGCTGACCATGCTCTCGCTCGGTCTGCTCTACATGATCCAGCAGGCGCCGTTCCTCGGCTTCACGCAGATCATCGTGTACACCGGCGCGATCATGATGCTGTTCCTGTTCGTGCTGATGCTGGTCGGCAAGGAAGCGTCCGACTCGGTCGTCGAAGTGCTCAGGGGACAGCGGCTCGCCGCGGCGGTGCTCGGCATCGGGCTCGCCGGTCTGCTGGCCGCGGGCCTCACCCGCGCGCTCGCGAACGTCACCCCGGCTCCGCTGCTCGACCCGGCGACGCCGCAGGGCGGTGGCCCCGCCGGGCTCGGGAAGCTGATCTTCACCGACTACCTGTTCCCGTTCGAACTGACCTCGGCGCTGCTGATCACCGCCGCGATCGGCGCGATGGTGCTGGCGTTCACCGACCGGCACGGCAAGGGCGGCAAGCTCAACCAGAAGGAACTGGTGGTGCTGCGCTTCACCGGCGAGCACGACCGGCCGTCGCCGCTGCCCGGTCCCGGTGTCTTCGCGACCGCCAACTCGGTCGCCACCCCGGCGCTGCTGCCGGACGGCTCGGTCGCCCCGGAATCACTTTCGGCGCTCATCGAGTCCACCGCGGCCACCCGGCTCGAGGCCGAGCGCAAGCTGGTCGCCGGTACGGAAACGAAGCCGGACGCGCACGCGCTCGTTGGCAAAGAAGGGGACGAGAAGTGACCCCCACGTACTACCTGCTGCTTTCGGCGCTGCTGTTCTCGATCGGCTGCGTCGGCGTGCTCGTGCGGCGCAACGCGATCGTCGTGTTCATGTGCATCGAGCTCATGCTCAACGCGGTGAACCTCTCGCTGGTGACGTTCTCCCGGATCAACGGCGGGCTCGACGGCCAGATCATGGCGTTCTTCGTGATGGTCGTCGCCGCCGCCGAAGTCGTGGTCGGGCTGGCGATCATCATGTCGATCTTCCGCACCCGGCGCTCGGCCTCGGTCGACGACACCAACCTGCTGAAGTACTAGGGGCGTGTGTAAACAGTGACCGCATCATCGTGGCTGTTGGTGGCCTTCCCTGCCCTCGGCGCGCTCATCCTGCTCGCCGGCGGCAAGCGCACCAACGCGTGGGGGCATCTGCTCGGCACCGCCACCGTCTCGCTGTCCTTCCTGTACGGCGTCCTGCTGTTCTTCACGGCCGACACCAAGTCCACTGTGGACACGAAGTTGTTCTCGTGGATCCCGGTCACCCAGCTGCAGGTCGATTTCGGACTGCGCGTCGACGCGCTGTCGCTGACCTTCGTGCTGCTGATCACCGGCGTCGGCTCGCTGATCCACTTCTACTCGATCGGCTACATGGCCGAGGACGAGGGACGGCGCCGGTTCTTCGGCTACCTGAACCTCTTCGTCGCGTCGATGCTGATCCTGGTGCTGGGCAACAGCTTCGTGACGCTGTACCTCGGCTGGGAAGGCGTGGGTCTCGCGTCGTACCTGCTCATCGGCTGGTACCAGGACCGCCCGTCCGCCGCGACCGCGGCCAAGAAGGCGTTCCTGATGAACCGCGTCGGTGACGTCGGGCTCGCGCTGGCGATCTTCCTGATGTTCAAGTACGTCGGCAGCACCGGTTACGCCGAAGTGTTCGCCGCGGTGGACAAGATCCCGCCGGGCGCGACCACCGCGATCGCGATCCTGCTCCTGCTGGGTGCTTGCGGTAAGTCGGGTCAGTTCCCGCTGCAGGCCTGGCTGCCGGACGCGATGGAAGGCCCGACCCCGGTCTCGGCCCTCATCCACGCGGCGACGATGGTCACCGCGGGCGTCTACCTGGTGGCCCGGTCGAACGTGATCTTCAACGCCACCGAGGACGGCAGGCTGATCGTCACACTGGTCGGTGCGGTCACGCTCCTGATCGGCGCGATCATCGGCTGCGCGTACGACGACATCAAGAAGGTCCTCGCGTACTCGACCGTCAGCCAGATCGGCTACATGATGCTGGCGGTCGGTCTCGGCCCGTTCGGCTACGCGCTGGGCATCATGCACCTGGTCGCGCACGGCTTCTTCAAGGCAGGACTGTTCCTCGGCGCCGGTTCGGTCATGCACGCCATGAACGACGAGGTCGACATGCGGAAGTTCGGCGGCCTGCGCAAGCACATGCCGACCACCTTCTGGACCTTCGCGCTCGGTTACCTCGCGCTGATCGGTTTCCCGCTGCTGTCCGGTTTCTGGACCAAGGACGCGATCATCGAAGCCGCACTCGCCGGCGAAGGCTGGCGCGGCTGGGTGTTCGGCGGTGCTTCGATCATCGCCGCCGGGCTGACCGCCTTCTACATGACGCGGCTGATGCTCATGACCTTCTTCGGCAAGGAACGCTGGAAGGACATCAAGAGCACCGACGGCCGGGACTTCCACCCGCACGAGTCGCCCCAGGTGATGGCCATCCCGATGATCATCCTGGCGATCGGCTCGGTCGGCGCCGGTGCGTTCTTCGCGCTGGGCGACCGGTTCGCGCACTGGCTCACCCCGTCGGTCGGCGAGTTGCAGGAGGAACACGGCCCGCTGCCCGCGCTGGCGGTCACCGCCGTCACGCTGCTGTTCGTCGCGGTCGGTGTGCTGGCCGCCTGGGCGTTCGTCGGCCGCAAGGAGGTTCCGCTCGAGAAGCCGGAGCGGGTGTCCTTCCCGGTCCGCGCCGCTCGTAAGGACCTCTACGGCAACACGCTCAACGAGACGCTGGTCGCCCGTCCGAGCACCTGGCTCGCCAGGGCGATGGTCTACGTGGACAACAAGGGTGTCGACGGTGCGGTCAACGGCCTCGCCGCGTCACTCGGCGGCGGATCGGGCAGGCTGCGCAGGCTGCAGACCGGGTTCGTCCGTTCCTACGCGCTGTCCATGCTCGGCGGTGCGTTCGTGCTCGTCGCCGCTCTCCTGCTGGTGAGGTTCTCATGACTTGGCTCTTGGCACTCATCCTGCTGCCCCTGGTGGGCGCGCTCGTCGTGGCGGGGATGAAGAACAACGACAAGCTCGCGACCGGCACCGCGCTCGCACTGTCCATTGTGGAGCTGGCACTGATCGTGCCGCTGTGGGCCTCGTACTCGCCGTCCGGCGCGCGGATCCAGCAGGCGACCACCATGGACTGGATCCCGAGCTTCGGCATCCACGTCTCGTTCGGCATGGACGGCATCGCGCTGGTGATGATCGCGGTCATCGCCTTCCTGGTGCCGATCGTGGTGGCCGGCCTCGGTTTCTTCGACAAGCTCCCGGCCGGCCGCAGTGCCGGCGGGTTCCTGTCGCTGATCCTGCTGCAGGAGGCGCTGACCATCGGCGTCTTCGCGGCGACCGACGTGTTCCTGTTCTACGTGCTGTTCGAGATCATGCTGATCCCGATGTACTTCCTCATCGGCGGCTACGGCGGCGCGAACCGCCAGTACGCGGCGGTGAAGTTCTTCCTCTACTCGTTCCTCGGCGGCCTGATCATGCTGGCCTCGGCGATCGGGGCGTACTCGCTGGCCGCCGACAAGCTCGGCAAGGGCACCTTCGACTGGGCGACACTGGTCACCGTCGTCCGTGAGGCGCCGACCGGCACGCAGATCTGGCTGTTCCTCGGCTTCTTCCTCGCGTTCGCGATCAAGGCGCCGCTGGTGCCGTTCCACACCTGGCTGCCGGACGCGGCCGGGCAGGCGCCGATCGGCGTCGCCGTGCTGCTGGTCGGCGTGCTGGACAAGGTCGGCACGTTCGGGTTCCTGCGCTACTGCCTGCCGATGTTCCCGGCGGCGTCGAAACAGCTCGCGCCGCTGGTGCTGGTGCTGGCCGTGCTCGGTGTCGTCTACGGCTCGACACTGGCTGCCGGGCAGCAGGACATGAAGCGGTTCATCGCCTACGTGTCGATCGCCCACTTCGGGTTCATCGCGCTCGGTATCTTCAGCTTCAACGAGCAGGCCGTGGTCGGCTCGGTGTCGTACATGCTGAACCACAGCCTGGCGACCGGGATGCTCATCGTGGTGATCGGCATGGTCATCGTGCGCGGCGGCTCGACCCGGATCTCCGACTACGGCGGCATGGCGAAGGTGACCCCGCTGCTCGGCGGGATGCTGCTGATCGCCGGTCTGTCCACGCTTTCGCTGCCGGGCACGAACTCGTTCATCAGTGAGTTCCTGGTGCTGCTGGGCTCGTACATGACACAGCCGGTGTACGCGATCATCGCGACCGTCGGCATGGTGCTCGCCGCCGCGTACGTGCTCTGGTTCTACCAGCGGATCATGCAGGGCCCGGTCCGCGGTGACGCGCTGGTCGGTATCGGTGGCGGACCCGGCACGGCGATCGCGCCGGAGCTGGGCGCTCGCAAGTCCATCAAGGACCTCGGTACCAGGGAGATCGCCATCCTGGTGCCCATGGTCGTGCTGATCATCGGTCTCGGCTTCTACCCGAAGCCGGTGCTGGACACGATCACCCCGTCGGTGCAGGCGACGTTGTCGTCCGTGCAGGGAGGCAAGTAAACCGTGTTCCACATTCTCCTCGCACAGGCGCCGGAGCAGATCCCGACGCCGCAGGTGAACTACTCGGCGGTCACGCCGATGCTGATCATCCTGGGCGCCGCGTGCGTCAGCGTGCTGTTCGAAGCCTTCGTGCCCAAGCACATGCGGTGGTCGTTCCAGCTGATGATCAGCCTCGGCGGCATCGTCGCCGCCGGGGTGGCGCTGGCGCTCTACGCGCTGTCCGACGACCAGGTCAAGGCGGGCACCACCACGTTCGCCCGTGCCATCTCGGTCGACCGGCCGTCGCTGTTCCTCTGGGGAACGCTGCTCGCGCTCGGCTTCCTGTCCGTGCTCCTGATCGCCGAACGCGCGGTCGAGCCCGGCGGCGCGTTCGTCGCGCAGGCCGCGATCCGGCCCGGCACCGTCCAGGACCGCGCGCAGGTCGGCTCGACCGGCATGCAGACCGAGGTCTTCCCGCTGACGCTCTTCGCGCTCGGCGGCATGATGGCCTTCTGCGCCGCGAACGACCTGCTGACCATGTTCATCGCGCTGGAAGTCCTCAGCCTCCCGCTGTACCTGATGTGCGGCCTCGCCCGCCGTCGCCGCCTCCTCTCACAGGAATCGGCGGTCAAGTACTTCCTGCTCGGCGCCTTCTCCTCGGCCTTCTTCCTGTACGGCTTGGCACTGCTCTACGGCTACGCCGGTTCGATCAAGCTGTCCGACATCGCCGCGGCCGCAGCCGGTTCCGACCGCTCGGACACGATGCTGTTCGCCGGCATGGGCCTGCTCGTGGTCGGCCTGCTGTTCAAGGGTTCGGTCGGCCCGTTCCACACCTGGACTCCCGACGTCTACCAGGGTTCGCCGACGCCGGTCACGGCGTTCATGGCGGCCTGCACCAAGGTGGCGGCGTTCGGCGGGATCCTGCGGGTGCTCACGGTCGGCTTCGAGTCGACCAGCTGGGAATGGCGAGGCGTTCTTTGGGGCGTCGCGATCGTCTCGATGGCGATCGGCGCGGTGCTCGGCCTGACCCAGACCGACGTGAAGCGCATGATCGCCTACTCGTCCATCGCGCACGCGGGCTTCCTGCTCATCGGCGCCATCGCGATGACCGAGAAGGGCCTCGAGGGCACGCTGTTCTACCTGCTGTCCTACGGCTTCACCACGGTCGCGGCCTTCGGCGTGATCTCGCTGGTCCGCGACTCGTCCGGCGAGGCGACCCACCTGTCCGCGTGGGCGGGTCTCGCCAAACGTTCGCCACTGCTGGCGGCGGTGTTCACGTTCTTGTTGCTCGCACTGGCCGGTATCCCGCTGACCAGCGGTTTCATCGGCAAGTTCGTGGTCTTCTCGGCGGCGCTGTCCGACGGCATGGCCCCGCTGGTGGTCATCGCACTGATCGCCTCGGCGGTCGCGGCGTTCTTCTACCTGCGGGTCATCGTGCTCATGTACTTCTCGGAGCCCGCGGCCGACGGTCCCGCCGTGACGCTGCCGGGCACCTTCACGACGATCGCGATCACGGTCGGCGTGGTGGTCACCCTGGTACTGGGCCTGGCCCCGGCGTTCGCCCTGAACTGGGCGGGCTCAGGCGGCTTCGCCTTCTAAAGCTCGCTTGATCTGCACAAAAGCCCCGTTTGTCACGCTCACGGTGACAAACGGGGCTTTTGCGTGGTGAGTGCCTGGGGTCGTGAGTGGTATGGCCGGTTAGAACCGGCCGTGCCACTCACGAGCTTTTACGGGGTGGGCGAGCAGGCGGTGCGGCCGACGACGACCTCGCCGTCGATGCCCGAGGCTGGCTTGAACCTGATGTGGATCATGTTCAACGCGATGCTTCCGTCACCGGGCAGGTGCTGCTCGTTGAAGGTGACTTCGGCGAGCACCGTGCTGGTGCCGGACTTCTTGAGCGGCGCCACGTAGTTCGCTGGCAGCGGCGTGGGAAGTGTCGGCAGGCCGGTGGCTCCGCTGTAGCTGAAGCCGGCGTTCGTGCCGGTCTGGGTGCCCTTGCAGGTCACCTTGTAGTTCTTGATGTTGATCCGCGGGCCCTTGAGTGAGACGAGCGCGGACAGCTCGAAGTCCTTGCCGGTGGCCTGCGAGTTGGTCTCGGTGAGCTCGTTGAACGGGTCGACCGTGGTGGTCGTGCAGGTGGAACTGCCAACACCGAAGGTCACTCCGGTCTTGACCACTTTCGGCGAACTCGTGGCGGACTGGCCGTCGACGCTGCATTTCGCCTGCGGGGGCACCGTGATGGTGGTGCCGCTCTTGGTGAACGCGGCCCGGCCGGTCGTCGCGATGCCTTCCTCGGTCGCCAGCGCGGGGGTGGCGCCGACCAGCGTGATGGCCAGAATGACCACGCCGCCGACTCCTAGCCTTCTCAAGCTGCTCATCTCGGTCCTCCTCGAGCGGGATACAGCTGGGTGAGGAAGATCGTTTAATTCTCAGATAACGACTGGTAGTGGCGTCACACCTTCGTGACGAGCGATCACCCGTCCGTGGAGATATCCGATCGCGTATTCAAATACAAGACTGTATCTTAGTGACATGCCGACTTACCGTGTCCTTGTGAAGGGCAAGTTCGATCACCCCGACGAGCCGACCAAGGCCCGCCTGCGCGCGGACGTCGCCGGGTTCCAGAGCCTGGCGTTCAGCGAAGAGGGGTCGTTCTACTTCACCGAGGCACTCGGCAGCTTCACCTTCCGCTGCTCGGTCGAGGTCCCCGCGGGCCCGTCGGCCGAGCACGACGCGATCGCCGAAGCGGAGTTCAAGACGCTGGAAGTGCTGGAGCGCCAGGACTATCCGTTCCGCGACATCCAGTCGTCGGCCACCTGCATGGACGACATCAAGATCCGCCGACGCTGAGCGGAAACCGCATTTCGCCGACAGCGCCGCGCCTGTTTCGTTAGCATCGCCCCGTTAAGGGGGATAAATGGCAGACCATGAAGCGAAGCTGGCGCAGTCGGTCAAGGCGTTCGAGGAACAGGCCGCGAAGGCGGGCGAGCTCAAGGACAAGATCGCCCAGCTCAAGGGGCACGCGCGTAACCCGGACGGGTCGATCACGGTCACCGTCGCGCCGTCCGGCGCTGTGCTCGGGCTGCAGCTTTCGCCGCTGGCGATGCGTCGTTCGCACACCCAGCTGCAGCAGGAGATCCTCGCGACCATCCGCCAGGCCACGCAGCAGGCGGCCGGGCTGATGATGGAGACGGTGACGCCGCTGCTCGGCGACCGCGCGGCCCAGTTCCAGGAGGCGTTGAACGCCCACGCGCCGCAGCCCGCGCTCGGGCCGACCGCACCACCGCCGCCGAACACGTTGCCGCCGCCCAACATGCCGCCCCCGCAAGCACCGACGCCGGTCCGCACGCCGCGCCGCGGGCCCGCGGACGAGGAGCCGGACGAGGCGCCGTCGACCTTCCTGCAGTCGGAGCCGCGCCCGCGACGGAACCCGCCGCGTCCGGCGCCCGTCAATCATTCGGACGACGAGGATTTCTTCAGCGATCCGCTCAGGGGGTAAGTGGTGGCCGACCAGAAAGTCGCGACCGAGCTACTGGAAGCGCACGGCCGGGGTTCGGAGGACGCGGCGAGCAACTTCGGCTCGCTCGCCGATCTGCTCCAACAGGCCCGCGTCAACGACGACTGCTTCGGGCCGATCGGCGAGCCGTTGGCGTTCAAGTACTTCGAAGGCCTGCAGGAATGCCAGGACTTGGCGAATCAGGCCAAGGGTTTCTTCGAGGATTCGGCGGAAAGGCTCAAGGCCGCGGTCAAGATGTACCGCGAGATGGACCTCGCCGCCACGGAAGCATTGGGACAGGCGTCGGCGGGACTCGACGACGTCGGCGCTGGGCCGGGCAGCCTCAACGATCTCAATCACGGTGGCGACGGCGAACGCAAGAGCTACATGGAACAGCACTCGGGCTACGGCAGCTCGTGGGCCAGCACCGCCAGCGACGTCGCGAGGGCGAGCAGCCCGCCGGACATCGCGATCGCCGCGGTCAACACGCGGCTCGAGCAGCTGCAGGCGATCACCAGTCCTGGCAAGGCGTTCATCGACAACGGGCTCGGCTGGCTGATCTCGATCGTGATCAGCCCGCTGGTCGAGTTCATCCTCGAACCCGCGATCGGCGATCCCGGTCAGATGCGCAGTACCGCCAAGGGCTGGGAAAAGGTCGCCGACTGGGTCGAGAAGTCTGGGCAGCACGAGCAGGAACGCGCGGACGCCACCAAACAGGGCTGGGAGGGCGGCGCCGGCGACGCGTTCCGGACCCAGATGACCGAGTTCGGCGACGGTGCTTCGGCGTTCGCCAATGACCTCCGTGGTGTGCAACAGATACTGGAGTTCGCCGCGGACATGTTCGACATGTTCGTGGAGATCGTGGTCGACATCATCCAGGAGCTGGTGATCGGCCTGATCATCGAATGGCTGGCCGCGCTGGCCACCTCCTGGTGTACCGCTGGCGCGTCGACGGTCGCGGCCGGCGCGACCACCACCGTCCAGCTCGGACGGACCGGCAGCAGGCTGGGCATGGAGGTCAGCAAGCTGCTGACGAAGCTCCAGAAGGAACTGGTCAAGCTGGAGAAGCTGCTGCAGCGGATCCGCACCGGCCCGATGCGGGGGATCATCGAGAAGGCGGGCAAGACGCCGTTCATCAAGAAGAACCCGGCTGTGAAGATCTTGAACAACTTCGACGAGGCGACCGGGTATTCCAAGACCGCGAACCGGTTCGCCAAGGGCAGGGACGGCGCGTCGGCGCTGGCGACCAACCTCGCCGAGGTCGGCGTCAAGGCGGTCACCGGCATGAGCGGCGCCGCTACTGTCGGCGCGGCCGCCAAGAAAGCTGCCAAGGGCGTGGTGCCGGGCGAGGCGGTCGAGCAGGGCGTCAAGTACGGCTACAGCAAGGCAGAAGACCCGTCCACCGAAGCCGAGCGCCGCGAACAGACCGATCGCGGCTTCACTTACGACGAGTAGAGGACATGTCGGGAATTCCAGGGCCCGCGCTGCGGGCCGCTTCCGTACTGCCGGAGCCGCTGCTCTGGGCGGCGTACTTCCGCCGTGTGCAGTACGACATTCGCGGTCTCGGCCGGACCGGTGAGCCCAAGAAGTCGTTACTGAGCAGGGGAACCGGCGCCGCGCTGGACGCCGTTAGCTTCCTTGTGGACGATGACGAGCCATTACCGGACCTGCCACCCGAGGTGATCGTGTTCGGTGCGGCGCCGGACTGCTTGGCGCACCGGCATGCCAAGGCGGGTGGTGTGCTGTGGGCATTGACTCCGCAACGTCTCGCCTTTGTGGACTCCCGCGAAACCACTCCACCCGAGCCTGAGCCGACGTCGTTCGTCGGCAAGGCTTGGAAGTTCGGCAAGGACGTGGTCAACAGCGTCAGCGGAACCGAAGCGCCTCGCGAGTGGTTCGTGAAGTCCGAGGTTCCCGCGGCGATGATCGCCGGTTTCGCGATGGGACCGCGTGGCCCTCGATTGTCGCTTGTGGACGGTTCAGGCTTCGATTCTCCTTTGGCGGAACCCGAAGCGGCCGAATGGTTGATCGCGAAGACGATGGGCGGGCGGTGAAAATGGGCCTACTGGATTCACTCGCACCGGACCTCCTGCTGCGCAAGAAGCGTGACTCGGAGATGGAAGAGGACCTCCGGAAGCATTGGCTGCGGCCGGGCGAACGGCTTCTGCTCTGGCACGCGCCCGTTCCGGGTTACACGGGCGGGCGCCTCGGCGACGAGCTGCGGCTTCCGCATGTTCCGCTACGGCCGGTTCCTGAGCACCGTTTCGGGAAGAGTGAGTGGGCGAAGCCGCATGAGCTGACGACGAGTCCGGCCTTCAACGAGGTGGACTGGGTCGACGACCAGGCGTTCTCGTACTGGTTCGAAGCGCGGCAGGGTGAGCAGGACGCGGTCCGGTTCGCCGATCACTTCACCGACGGCTGGGGCGCGGCGAAGGTGGTGCTCAGCGACCAGCGGATCGCCGTGGTCTACCACTCCGCGCAGCTGCGCGAGCCCGCGCCGTCCTTCCTCACCACGGCTTTCGAGCTGCCCGCCGGGCATCTCGCGAACGTGGCCATGCCCTTCGTCGGGCGGAGTGTGCCGCCGCCTCGGGTGATCCGGCTCGGCTTCGCTGATGGCTCGGCGTTGTTCATTCGCGACGACCTCACCAGGCTGCGAGTGGAGCGAGCGCATGCTCGATGACAGCCAGGAGCTCGGGCCTGCATTGAAGGCGCGGACCGTGCTCGGCGACGGTTTCCTGTGGGCGATCAAGGGCGCTTGTGATGGCGTCATCAGCTACGACGTGCGCGGGCTCAGCGACGAAGGTGTCGTGCTCGATCCGCTGCTGTCCAGGGGTGCGAAGGCGGTCGGCAGGGGTGTCGCCGGATTCGCGGAGGGAGTGGTCGACGCCGCGCTCGGCCTCGAAGACGGGGGCGACGCCAAACCGTTCAAGTCGCAGCCCGACTTCGTGGTCTTCGGCAAAGCGCCGGACTGTCTCGCGGTCCACTATCTCGCCGTTTTCAAGACCGGCACTTGGGCGCTCACCACGCGAGGGCTGGTTCAGCTCGGCTTCCGGATGCTGCCGGTCGAGCCCAAGCCGGTGCCTCCGGAAGAACCCGAGGCGGAAGCGCCCAAGTCGTTGCTGGGCAAGGCGCTCAAGTTCGGCAAGGCGGTGAAGGAATTCGTCGCGACCGAGCCCGTGCCGGAGTTCGAGCCGCCGGAACCGCAACCGATGGTCGGAACCGGCGTGGCCGTCGAGATCCCGGCCGCGCACATCGCCGGGTTCGAGGTCGCGTCCCGGCGCTGGAAGGTCAGCTGGAACTCGTGCTTCCGGCTGAACTTCGCCGACGGTTCCGGCTGGGACATGTTCATGCGGCAGGGAGACCGTGAAGCCCATGAGTGGATGCTGGCGATGACCACTGCGAGCGTGCGCCGATGACCGTCAACGTCAAGCTGCTGCCAGGCGGGTTGCCGATGCCCAACGGTCTGCCGAAGCACTACTCGGGCAAAGAAGACAAGAATGTGCACAAGTTCGTCGAGCAGGAGCTGCTCAAGGTGTGGCTGCGGCCAGGGGAGAAGCTGGTGTTCTGCCAAGCCCCCACGCTCGGCTTCCTCGGCGCGCGGATCGGGCGGGAACGGCACGTGCCGTATCGGCCGATGCGATCGGGGCCGGAACGGACGCTGAAGCCCGTCCGCTTGCGCCAGCCGACGGAGTTCGAGTTCAGGGACTCGGACTGGACCGACGAGCCGGTGCTCTCCTACTGGGCACATGCCGAGCATCCCGACCAGATCGCGGTCAGGCTGGCCGATCATCTCTGCGACGGCAGCGGTGCGGGGCGGCTCGTTTGGACGGACCGCAGGCTGGCCGTGACCGTGTTCAGCAAGTGGCTCGCCGAGCCGCCTGACAAGAAAGCTCCGCTGACCACGGTCTGCGACCTCGGTCCCGGCCTGGTCACCGGGATCTCGATGCCGTTCCTCGGCCAGAGCTTCCCGGCCGTGCGCGCGGTCCGGCTCGATTTCGCCGACCGGTCGACGCTGTTGATCAGGGATGACCACGCCAAGCACAAGGTGGAGACGGCGTGGCAGCGCCTTGGTCACTGAGGGTGATTAAGGGGACTGTCACGTTCATCACCGTTTCCGCAGGACAGCACGTCAACAGGTGACCAGGGGTTGCCATTACGCTGGAGAAGACCCCGACCCGGAGTTTGAGAGAGCGGAGCCGACGTGTCCATTCAGGGCGGCACCATCGAGGACCTGCGCGCGACTGTCGGCCTGTCGATCGCCGACGAGCCGCTGCTGCGAGCCATCGCTGGCGGCCTTGGCGACGTCGAGGCCCTGCTGCGTGAGGTTGTGCGCAGTGAGGTCAAGGCCGTCAACGACGCGGCTACCCACCTGGTCGAAGCCGGTGGCAAACGTTTTCGCCCCATGTTCACGCTGCTCGCTTCGCAGTTCGGCGTGAAGCAGGATGACCACGTGGTCATCGCGGCCGCCGCCGTCGAGCTCGTGCACCTCGCGACGCTGTACCACGACGACGTGATGGACGAGGCCACCATGCGGCGCGGCGCGGTCAGCGTCAACGCGCGCTGGGACAACACCATCGCCATCCTGACCGGCGACTTCCTGTTCGCACACGCCTCGCGGCTGGTCGCGGACCTCGGCACGGACGCGGCGCGGATCATCGCGGAGACGTTCGGCGAGCTGGTCACCGGGCAGATGCGGGAGACCGTCGGGCCCGTCGACGGTGAAGACCCGGTCGAGCACTACCTGACGGTGATCGCGCAGAAGACCGGCTCGCTGATCGCCACCGCAGGGCGGTTCGGCGGCATGATGTCCGGCGCACCTGACGAATACATCGACGCTTTGCGGCGCTTCGGCGACATCATCGGGACCGCTTTCCAGATCTCCGACGACATCATCGACATCGCGTCGCCGTCCGACGAGTCGGGCAAGGTGCAGGGCACGGACCTGCGCGAAGGCGTCAGCACGCTGCCGATGCTCTACGCACTCGCCGACCCGACGACCGACCCCAGGCTGCTCGAGCTGCTGCAGGGCCCGATCGAGGACGATGATCTCGTCAGCGAGGCGCTCGAGCTGCTGCGCTCGTCCGCGGGACTGGAACAGGCAAGGGCCACTCTTTCCGACTACGCTCGTCGGGCGCGAGCCGAGCTGGCCGCACTGCCCGCTTCGCCTGCCCGCGACGCGTGCGAGTCGGTCGCCGACTACCTGGTCGCGCGAACGCGGTAGGGAGGCCGGAGTGTCGATTTTCGGGCAGGTTTGGCTGTGGAGCCTGCTGGCCTTCATCGTGGGGGCGCTGCTCACCTGGCTGGTGCTGGTGTTGCCGGCCCGCAAGCGCATCCGTGAGCTGGAAGCCACGCTGACCGCGGTGCACGCCGAGCGGGCCGCGGCGCGTCCGGAGCCCGCCGTGGAGACGCCGCGGACGCTGGTGGAGACGCCCGCTGTCGAGCGGCAGCCGTGGGAACACCAGGACGAGCCGTGGGAGCCGGAGGACGAGCCCGAGCTGACCCGTCAGCTGGACGCCCAAGAGCTCACGCGGCAGCTCGACCCGGAGCCCCGGGTCTGGGAGCCCGAGCCTGTCGCACAGGAGCAGTGGGAGCCCGAGCCCGTCGCGCAGACCGCCGAGGCCTGGGAGCCCGAGCAGGAGTCGGAGCCCGAGCTGGAGGCTTGGGAGCCGGAGCAGCCCGAGATCCGTTCGGTGCTCGAGGAACAGCCGCCGACCGAGTACATGCACATCTCCGAGGCCGACGACGAGCCGGAAGGTTCGCTGTTCCAGAAGGCGTCCACGCCGGACCCGGACTGGTTCGACCGTGAGCCGATGCCCGAGCGCTCCGCGTTCGAGGAGGCGCCGCGCTTCGGCGGCATCGAGCCGGTGGCCGACGAGACGACCGCGTTCGACAGCGTGGAGAGCGGCGAACTGCCGGTCGAGCCGGAAGAGACCGCGATGGAAACGACCCAGTTGCTGCCGAAGCGCCAGCGCGGCGAGTCGATCAGGGGAGGCTTCGAGCCGCCCCGCCCGATTCAGCCGTCGATGCGCGCGGTCGAGCGGCGCGAGCCGTCCTCGTCGGAGACCACGGGCATCCACAGCGGCTCGCTGTTCGAGCCGACCGTCCAGCCCAACCATGTCGCGCCGGAGCCGCCGCCCGCGCGGCGCCAGGCCGTCGACCAGTCGGTGCCGCCAGGCCCGTTCGGTCCCGGCTCGGCGATGCCGCGTCCGGGTGGCGCGCCGCCGTCGGACGACTTCGCGGTCAAGGCGAGCGTGACGGCGCTGCGGTACTGCACGGACGATTCGCCGCAGTTCCCGCGCATGGTCGCCGAGGTCTGGTTCCGTACCGCCGCGGACGCCGAGCGAGTGGGCTTCCGGCCGCTTACCTGACGAGAGCGTTGAGCCTGGCGGCTTGGCGGGTCAGATGGGCGCGTTCGGCGAGGTTGGACGCCTTCTCGGCGGCTTCGGCGTAGAGCCGGGCAGCCGTCGTCAGGTCGCCGTCGCGTTCGTGGAGATACGCCGCCACCGCCGTGTACCGGGGCAATGAATCGTCGAGGGACTCCAGCGCGGCCAGTCCCGCGCGCGGGCCGTCTGCCTCGCCGACGGCCACCGCGCGGTTGAGCCGGACGACCGGGCTGTCGGTCAGGTTCGCGAGCTCGTCGTACCACTCGACGATCTGCGCCCAGTCGGTCTCCTCGGCGGCCTGCGCGTCCGCGTGGAGCGCCGCGATGGCGGCCTGTGCCTGGAACTCGCCCAGCCGGTCGCGGGCGAGCGCCGCCTGGAGGATCGCGACGCCCTCGGCGATCGACTTGGTGTCCCAGCGGCCGCGGTCCTGCTCGGCGAGCGGCACCAGGCTGCCGTCCGGCGCGGTCCGCGCGGCGCGCCTGGCGTGGTGCAGCAGCATGAGCGCGAGCAGCCCGGCCACCTCGGGGTGATCGAATTCGGCCGCGAGCCGGCGGGTGAGCCGGATCGCCTCGGCGGCGAGGTCGACGTCGCCGGAGTAGCCCTCGTTGAACACGAGATAGAGCACGCGCAGCACGGTGGCGACGTCGCCGGGCTGGTCGAACCGCACACCGGCGATCGTGCGCTTGGCGCGGCTGATGCGTTGCGCCATGGTCGGTTCCGGCACCAGGTACGCGTCGGCGATCTGCCGGGTGGTCAGGCCGCCGACGGCGCGCAACGTGAGCGCGACCGCCGACGACGCCGTCAGCGACGGGTGAGCGCAGAGGAAGTAGAGCTGCAATGTGTCGTCCACCGCGGGCACGGTCTCCGGCGCGGGCTCCTCGTCGACCAGGTCCTCGCGACGGCGGCGTGCGGCGTTCGCCCGCGTCGAGTCGAGGAACTTGCGCCAGGCGACCGTGATCAGCCAGCCCTTGGGATCACGCGGCTTTTCGGACGGCCAGACGCGGACCGCCTCGACGAGCGCGTCTTGGACGGCGTCCTCGGCCGCCGCGAAGTCGGCTCCGCGGCGGACGAGGATCCCGAGCACCTGCGGAGTGAGTTCGCGGAGCAGCAGCTCGTCCACCCCGCTTACTCCGTGATCGTGGGCTGCACGCCGTAGGCAGGGCGCAGTTCGAGCCACTCGTGGATCGGCTTCCCGCCCGCTCCTGGCGCCGCCGACAGCTCGGCCGCCAGTTCGAGCGCGCGTTCCCAGCTGTCGACGTCGATCATCATCCAGCCCGCGATGACGTCCTTCGTCTCGGCGAACGGGCCGTCGGTGACGGGCGGGCGGCCTTCGCCGTCGTAGCGGACCCACGTGCCCTCGGGGGCGAGTGCCTGCTCGCCGACGAACTCGCCGGTCTCCACCAGCCGGTCGGCGAAGTCGCGCATGTACTGGATGTGCGCCGAGATCTCCTCGGGCGTCCATTGGTCCATCGGCGCGTCGTTGACCGAGGCCGGAGCGCCGCGATAGTGCTTGAGCAGCAGGTACTTAGCCATTGGCGTTCTCCTCGGCGAGCGCGATCATGATTCCTTCGGGGCCGCGGAGATAGCCCATGCGGCAGACGCCGGGGATCTGCACGACCTCGCCGATGAGCTCGGCGCCGTGTGCGCGCAGGCGGGTCAGTGTGGCGTCGATGTCGTCGACGGCGAACAGGAGCCGTCGCAGCCCCAGCGTGTTCACCGGCGCTTCCGGATCACCCGCGATCGCCTTCGGCGAGTGGTAGCTCATCAGCTCCAGCTTGTTGTGGCCGTCCGGGGTCCTGACCATCGCGATGTCGACCTTCAGGTTTTCGAGGCCGACGATGCGCTCCGCCCAGCCGCCTTCGACTGTCGTCCTGCCCTCGAGCTCCAGGCCGAGTGCGAGGAAGAACTCGACCGCGGCGTCCAGATCCTCGAAGACGATGCCGACGTTGTCCATCCGCTTGACCGTCACGCGGCCAGGGTAGTTGTTCTCGCTCATGATGATCTCCGTTTCAGGCTTGTTGGCGCCGCATGAGTTCTTCGATGGCGGTCGGCAGCGTGGTTTCGAAGTCGATCAGCTTGACCCAGGTGGGTTTCACGACGACGCGGACCATGCCGTCGTAGAGCGCACGCACGCCCACTTCCCATTCGGCGCGCTGCTCGGGAGTCATCTCGTAGGTGCCGTTCCACCGCATGTACTCGTCGGGGATGCCGTCGACCTCGTCCAGCTCGGCCGTGCCGCGGATGAGCAGCACCTTGGGCGGGTGCGACTCGGTGTCGATGGTCAGCGCGACGGCCGGGTTCCGGCGCAGCGCGGGCAGCTTCCGCGCGTTCTTCGCGGTGCACATGACGATCTCCGTGCCGTTCCAGTAGATCCCGATCGGGATCGAGCGCGGGGTGCCGTCCAGCGCGACGAACGCCAGCCTGGCGAGGTCGCGGGCCAGCAGTTCCTTGCTGTACGGGTGGTTCAGGATCTCGTCGATCGTGCTCTGCTCCATGGTGGTCTCCTCGGTGCCTTGTGAGTCGGACACCGCAGGGACGGAGCTGGATTCGTGGCCTCGACATCGACTGACTGTGACCTGGGTCACGTTCGTAATGGGGCCTGAAACCCGAAAGCCGCTTTCGCAAGGTCCTACCTTGCGAAAGCGGCTTTCGGGTTCTAACGAGGCTTGGTCTAGACCACTGTCCAGGTGTCTTTGCCGGTCAGCAGCTGCTGCAGGTTCGGGGACTTGGCCTGGATGGCCGCCTCGACCTGGGCACGGGCCTGGTCGTCGTAGGTGGGGCGGTCGACCTGGCGCAGGATGCCGATCGGGGTGTGGGTCAGGTTCTGGTCCCCGATGCGGGACAGCGCGAACGCGTAGGCCGGGTCGACGATCGTCGGGTCGTGCACGACGAGGTTCTCCTCGCCGATGTTGGCGACCTTGCCGACTTCCAGTCCGCCCCAGCCGCCGCCGCGGGTGACGCCGTACTCCTGCTCCGGGCCGAAGCGGATCGGCTCGCCTGCCTTGAGCGGGATGAGCCGCTGCGCGGCCTCGTCCTTGTCCTTGAGCACGTCGAACGCGCCGTCGTTGAAGATCGGGCAGTTCTGGTAGATCTCGACGAGCGCCGAGCCGCGGTGCTCGGCCGCGGCCTTGAGCACCTCGGTCAGGCCGGCGCGGTCGGAGTCCAGCGCGCGGCCGACGAACGAGGCCTCGGCGCCGATCGCCAGCGACAGCGGGTTGAACGGGGTGTCGACCGAGCCGTAGGGGGTCGACTTGGTGACCGTGCCCTGGTCCGACGTCGGCGAGTACTGGCCCTTGGTGAGCCCGTAGATCCGGTTGTTGAACAGCAGGATCTTCAGGTTCACGTTGCGGCGCAGCGCGTGGATCAGGTGGTTGCCGCCGATGGACAGCGCGTCGCCGTCACCGGTGACGACCCACACCGACAGGTCGGGCCTGGTCGTGGCGAGGCCGGTCGCGATCGACGGCGCGCGGCCGTGGATCGAGTGCATGCCGTAGGTGTTCAGGTAGTACGGGAACCGCGACGAGCAGCCGATACCCGAGATGAACACGATGTTCTCGCGCTTGAGACCGAGCGTCGGCAGGAACGACTGCACCGCGTTGAGCACGACGTAGTCGCCGCAGCCGGGACACCAGCGGACCTCCTGGTCCGACTTGTAGTCCTTGGCCTTCTGCGGCTCTTCGGTGGTGGGGACAAGGTCCAGGCCGCCGAGCACGGGCAACCCCAGATCGATCGCGGTCACTTCGCAGCCTCCGTGATGATGTCGGTGAACACGCCCTGCAGCTCTTCGGCTTTGAAGGCCATACCGGCGACTTTGGTGTGACTGTGGACGTCGACGAGATACTTGGCCCTCAACAACATCGCCAGCTGACCCAGGTTCATTTCCGGAATCACGACAGTGTCGTAAGACCGCAACACATCACCGAGGTTCGCGGGGAACGGGTTGAGGTGGCGCAGGTGCGCCTGAGCGATCGGCAGCCCGTTCTTGCGGACGCGGCGGCACGCGGCGCCGATCGGGCCGTACGAGGAGCCCCAGCCCAGCGCCAGCACCCTGGCCTTGCCGCCGGAAGGGTCGTCGACCACGACGTTCGGCACGTCGATGCCGTCGATCTTGGCCTGACGGATCCGGACCATCTTCTCGTGGTTCTCGGGGTCGTAGGAGATGTGCCCGGTCTTGTCGGCCTTCTCCAGGCCGCCGATCCGGTGCTGCAGCCCCGGCGTGCCCGGCAGGGCCCATGCCCGCGCGAGCGTCTCGGGGTCGCGCAGGTACGGCCAGAACTCGCCGGACCCGTCGGTGGCGTTCGGTTCCTGGGCGAACTCGACGCTCAGGTCGGGCAGGTCTTCGACGTTCGGGACCAGCCATGGCTCCGAGCCGTTCGCGATGGCGCCGTCGGACAGCAGCATCACCGGCGTCCGGTACTTCAGCGCGATGCGGGTGGCCTCGACGGCGGCGTCGAAGCAGTCGGCAGGCGAGAGCGGCGCGACGATCGGGACCGGAGACTCGCCGTTGCGGCCGAACATGGCCTGCAGCAGGTCGGCCTGCTCGGTCTTGGTCGGCAGGCCGGTCGACGGCCCGCCGCGCTGCACGTCGATCACGACCAGCGGCAGCTCGGTCATCACGCCGAGGCCGACGGCTTCGGACTTCAGCGCGACACCGGGGCCCGAGGTCGAGGTGATGCCCAGCGCGCCACCGTAGGAGGCGCCGAGCGCGGCGCCGATGCCGGCGATCTCGTCCTCGGCCTGGAAGGTCAGGATGTTGAAGTTCTTGTGCTTCGACAGCTCGTGCAGGATGTCCGAGGCCGGGGTGATCGGGTACGTGCCGAGGAAGATCTGCAGCCCGGACTGCTGCCCGGCGGCGATCAGGCCGTAGGCGAGCGCGGTGTTGCCGGTGATCTGCCGGTAGGTGCCCTGGTTGAGCTTGGCGGGCGCGACCTGGAACGTGGTCGCGAACGACTCGGTGGTCTCGCCGTAGTTCCAGCCGGCGCGGAAGGCCAGGATGTTCGCCTCGGCGATGTCCGGCTTCTTCGCGAACTTCTCGCGCAGGAACCGCTCGGTGCCCTCGGTCGGCCGGTGGTACATCCACGACAGCAGGCCCAGCGCGAACATGTTCTTCGCGCGCTCGGCGTCCTTCTTCGACAGCCCGGTCTCTTCGAGCGCGGCGCGGGTGATCGTCGCCATCGCGATCTTGTGCACCTGGAAGTTCGCGAGCGAGTCGTCGGTCAGCGGGTCGACCTCGTAGCCGACCTTCACCAGGTTGCGCTTGTTGAACTCGTCGGTGTTCACAATGACCGTCCCACCGCGCGGGACGTCCTTGAGGTTCGCCTTGAGCGCGGCCGGATTCATCGCGACCAGCACATCCGGCCGGTCACCCGGCGTCAGGATGTCGTAGTCGGCGAAGTGCACCTGGAACGAGGAGACACCGGGGATGGTGCCCTGTGGTGCGCGGATCTCCGCGGGGAAGTTCGGCATCGTGGACAGGTCGTTGCCGAAGGCAGCCGCCTCCGAAGTGAACCTGTCACCCGTGAGCTGCATACCGTCACCGGAGTCACCCGCGAAGCGGATCACCACCCGATCCAGTTTGCTGATCTCCGTGTGCCGGGTGGGAGACAACGAGCCGTTGCCATTGCCGTTCGCAGTGGTGCTCATGGGTCAGGGAATCCCTCTCTCCCGACTGGCGCTTCCCGTCCGCGGCGATGTCGGCTGGATCACCACGTAACTACACCACGAGGTTAGCTCGTGATTTTCTCCGTGGCTGCCGGGTGTGCCCCCTAAGCCACTACGCGGTACCCCTGACTGCTCACCGCTGAGCAGGAAACCGGGTATGTGTAACTCATGGTAACGGGTAAATGCTTCGGTAGAGCTGTGACCCCTGTCTCCGGCTGGTCCGTCAGTGTTCGCGGATCCGCGCCTTGACCACGGCCAGTCGCTCCGCGAACGCCGCAGACTCCAACGACGCTATCTGTGGCTCGATCTCAACGTCGACGGCGTCCGCATGCTGAGAAAGCTTACGGGTGATCCCTAGCGTCTTCTTCGTGGCCAGCACGAGTTCGCGTGGAGCCTCGGTCGCGGGCTTCGCGAACGTCAGCGCGGCGTTCACCAGGTCGGAATGATCTCCGTCGACAAGTTTCAGTGCGAGTCCGGCGTCGACCGCCTCCTGTGCGCCGAGGCTCTGGCCGAACAGGGTCATCGCCGCGGTGCGTTGGTAGCCGACCAAATGCTGGGACATCCAGGTCATCCCGCCGCCGGGGTGCAGGCCGAGTTCGAGGAACCGGGGGATGAACTTGGCGCGCGGGCCGACGATGCGCACGTCCGCGGCGAGCGCCAGGTTCAGCCCGGCGCCGACGGCGGCGCCGCCGACCGCCGCGATGGTCGGCAGTGTGCACCGGGCGACGGACAGGAAGCCGTCATAAATTGCCCGCAAACCCGCTTCTTTAGCCGCACCTAGTGCACTGAGGTCGGCGCCCGCGCAGAACGCGGGAGGGGTGCCGGTGACGACCAGCGCGTGGATGTTCTCGTCGCGTTCGGCCTCGGCGACGGCTTCCGACAGCCGCGCCGACAGGTCGAGGGTGAGCGCGTTGCGGCTTTCGGGAGCGTCGATGGTGACGACGGCGACCTTGCCTTCGCGGGTGCTGCGGATCATTCCGGGTTCCTATCAGGTGTCGGCGGGCGCTCCAACAGCCGCGAGAGCACGACCGTCGACACCGTGCGGTCGATGATCTCCAGCCCGCGCAGCCGTTCCAGCGCGGTCTCCAGGTGATGGATGTCGGCGGCGCGCAGGTGGACGATCGCGTCGGCCGCGCCCGAGACCGTGTACGCGGCGACCACCTCCGGCAGTGGTTCGAGGCGGGCCCTGATCCGCGCGGGCGCGATGTTGCCCTGGCAGTGCACCTCGACGAACGCCTCGGTGCCCCAGCCGAGCGCCTCGGGGTCGACGACCGCGGTGAAGCCGCGCAGCACGCCGGTTTCGAGCAGTCTGTCCACCCTCCGCTTGACCGCGGGCGCGGACAGGCCGACGACTTTCCCGATGTCGGCGTAGCTGGAACGCGCGTTGGCCACCAGGCACGAAATGATTCGCTGGTCGATGGTGTTCACACGCAATGTTTAGCAGGTATACGCGCAGCAAACAGCGATTGATTGCGGATTAGGGGAGCCTTACCCTTCAGTCATGCAGGTAGCCGTGCCGCAGGACCAGACGCGAGTGCCCACGACCCGTCGATACCTCATGTGCCCGCCCAGCTTCTTCGCTGTCGAGTACGTCATCAATCCCTGGATGGACCCATCGCAGCCGGTCAGCGCCGAGCTCGCGGTCAAGCAGTGGACCGAGCTGCGCGACACCTACCGTCGCCTCGGCCACACCGTCGAGGAGATCGAAGCCCAGCCAGGGCTGCCCGACATGGTTTTCGCAGCCAACTCCGGCACGGTCGTCGACGGCCGCGTGCTCGGCTCGCGCTTCCGCGCGCCGCAGCGTGCCGCCGAGGCCGAGCACTTCCGTCGCTGGTTCGTCGAACACGGCTACCGCGACATCACCATGCCCGAGAAGATCAACGAAGCCGAAGGCGACTTCGCCTGGACGGGCAAGCTCCTGCTCGCGGGCACCGGCTTCCGCACAGACCCGGCCGCGCACGCCGAGGCGCAGGAAGCCCTCGGCGTGCCGGTCGTTTCACTCCGCCTGATCGACCCGAAGTTCTACCACCTCGACACGGCGCTGTTCGTGCTCTCCGAGGCCACGGACGCGGCGCCGGCGCAGGTCGTCTACTACCCGGCCGCGTTCTCGCCCGGCTCGCAGCGCGTGCTCACCAAGCTGTTCCCGGACGCCGTGCAGGCGACCGAGGCCGACGCGCTGTGCTTCGGGCTCAACGGTGTCTCGGACGGGCGCAATGTCGTGCTCCCGGTCGAGGCGACCGACCTCGGCGCCCGGCTGGCCGAGCGCGGCTACGAGCCCGTCTACGTGGACATTTCCGAGCTCAGGAAGGCCGGCGGCGGCCCGAAGTGCTGCACCATGGAGATTCGCAAATAGCTGATCTTTGAAAGTTTTAGTAATTAGATGGCAAGACGCCGTAACTGTTCGGCGGGCGAACGCGATTAATCGTGAACACTAGTCCGTTTGGCCGTTCGAGCGGGGTGCCGATGCCAGCTACCGTCGTAAACCTCACCGTGCACGGGATCGGCAGGCCGCAGCGCCAGCTCGATCCCGGCGAGAACGAGAAGTGGGTGACCGTCGAGCAGTTCGAAGAGCTGCTCGACGCGGCGGTCGGGATCGACAACGTCCACCTGACCTTCGACGACGGCAACGCCTCCGACCTCGAGATCGCGCTGCCCCGGCTGCTGGAGCGCCGCCTCAAGGCCGAGTTCTTCCCGGTCGCCGGCGAGATCGGCGCCAGGGGTCGCATCGACAGGGCGGGCGTGCGCGAGCTCGTCGCGGCCGGCATGTCGGTCGGCTCGCACGGCTGGTCCCACCGCGACCTCCGCCGCCTCGACGACAAGCACCTCTCGCAGGAGCTGACGGACGCGTCGGAGTACCTCTCGGAGCTGACCCGGCGTCCCGTCAAACGCGTCGCGCTGCCGTTCGGCTCGTACGACCGCCGCGTGCTCGACCGCCTCCGCAAGGCGGGCGCGACCCGCGTCTACACCGACGACGGCGGCTCGGCCCGCGCGTTCACCTGGCTCCAGCCGCGGACGAGCCTGCCGCACGACCTCGACCGGCCGTGGATCGACGACACCTTCGCGGGCGCACCCGGCCTCTATCGGCAGGCGACCCGTGCGGCCGCGCGCTTCGTGCGGCTCGCCCGCATCTGAGCCGGTCAAAAAAATCCCAATGTGGCTTTGGTCAGCTCTGGAACCCCCAATGTGGCGTTCGTCAGCTCC
>NZ_JBHWEB010000091.1:0-10305 GCF_042734395.1 Amycolatopsis sp. NPDC059657
TAACCCCCCCTCCTCTCCCCCTCCTCAGCCCCCCTGCCCCGCGCCCCCGCGGGGGGTGGTGGTGGGCTGCGCCCTTAACCCCCCGCCATACCACTCACGACCCCCGGACGAGCATGAAGCGAGGGGGCCCTTGGGTGCGTTGTACGCACTTTGGGGCACCCTCGCTTCGTGAGGGGGCGGGGTCGTGAGCCGGGGGTGATGTTGACGACGTTGGCCGCGAGGAAGTTGTCGATCTGACCGCGTTCGACGTCGGATACGGGCGCGATCAGCGCCATTCCGCCGAGTGCGCCGGGCGGCGCACCCTTGGCCAGCTCGACCGGGATGGCGACCGAGCCGGTTTTGCCCGCCTTCAACGGTTTCAGCGTGCAGACGACGATCTCGGGCACCAAGGGGTCGCGATCGGTCAGGCGCATCTTGCAGCCGGATGGCAACGGCTTCGCGTGGTCGACGTTGACGTAGAACGGGGTCACGTAGGTGATCTGGATGTCGCCCTTCAGGTCGTGCGACGCCTTGCTGCCGTACGTCAGGGTGACTTTGGCGGGCTGGGTCTGCGAGACCGCGGGCACCGCGTTGGTCAGGTACAGGTCGACCGGGGTGCCTTCGGGCGCCTTGGGCGTCGGCCGGGTGATGACCACCTGGGAGTAGTTCCAGTTGTCGCCGAGGTCGGCGTCGGCGCCGGTGGGCGCGGCCATGGCCATGCCGCGCACCCGGCCGACGAAACGCACCCGGGTGGTCGCGGCGACCGGGATGCCGACCGTCAGCTCCTTGCCTGCCGCGATCGGGCCGGGGACGCGGCAGGTGACGACCTCCGGGATCGTCGGGTCGGGGTCGGTCAGGCGCATCTCGCAACCCGCAGGCATCGGCTTCTCGTGATCCACGTTGAGATACGTCGGGGTGACGTAGGTCAGCGCGACCGGGCCGGCGAACTCGGCGGACCCGGCGTTGGCCACCCGCAACGCCTGGACACCCGTCGCGCCCGGCGCGACGGACAGCGCGTTCGACGACAGCGTCAGGTCGGCGGGCGCGACGGCTCGCGGCGCGACAGCGGGCGCGGCGAGCGCTATCGCCGGGACGGCCGGGACGACTTCCACCACCGAATCCGAGGCCACCGAGGGTCGCGAGAGCGGCAGCACCGCCCAGGCGACCACCAACGCAGACGCCGGCATGACGCGCAGCCACCGAACGGATGAAGTTCCGGCTGTCCGGTGCCGACCCATGAGCCACTCCCCTGCTCGTCCAGCGCAGTTCACGCTCGATCGATGCTAGGGCACTCTGCGTCACCACAACGAGTGAATCCTGCCGTCCGCGATACCCACTGAGCGGTGTCCACAGTGGACGTTCAGTGGGTGACGCAGCCCTCCGAGAAGTCCTCGACCTGAGGCAGGTCGTGGCCGAGCCGGTCGCGCTTCGCGGTCAGGTAGCCGATGTTGTGGTCGTTCGGCGCCATCAGCAGCGGCACCCGCTCGGCCACCCTGATACCGGCGGACTCGAGCGCGCTGAGCTTGTCGGGGTTGTTCGACAGCAGCCGCACCGACCGCACCCGCAGGTGCTTCAGGATCCTGACGGCGGGCGTGTAGTCCCGGATGTCGACAGGCAGGCCGAGCGACGTCGCGGAGTCGAGGGTGTCGAGGCCCTGCTCGTCCTGCAGCACGTGGGTGCGCACCTTCGCGACCAGTCCGATGCCCCTGCCCTCGTGCCCGCGCAGGTACACCAGGATGCCGCCGCCCTCGCGGACGATCGCGTCCAGCGCGGAGTCGAGCTGCTCACCGCATTCGCAGCGCATGGCGCCGAAGATGTCACCGGTCATGCACTCGGAGTGCACCCGCACGAGCACGTCGTCCCCCGGCGTCCCGAAGACCAACGCCATGTGCTCGAAGCCGTCGGCGCGGAACGCCACCGCGCGGAAGGTGCCGCGGCGGGTCACCAGCTCGGATTCGGCGACGTCGTCATCTCGAAAAGCTTGCTCCTGCATCCAGTCCCCTAGTCAGCGCGCTCCGCTTGATCGTTCACTACGCTCGGCCGGAGCCCGTACCGTAACCCCTTGGAGGACTTCGGTGTTCAGCGTCACCGTTCGTGATCACGTGATGATCGCCCATAGTTTCCGTGGTGAGGTCTTCGGTCCGGCCCAGCGTCTACATGGAGCAACGTTCGTAGTGGACGCCCGGTTCAAACGGCCGGAACTCGACGCCGACAACATCGTCGTCGACATCGGATTGGCCACTGTGGAACTCGGCAAGGTGCTCGCCGAGTTCAACTACCGCAACCTCGACGAGATACCCGCTTTCGACGGCATCAACACCTCGACCGAGTACCTGGCCAAATACATCGCCGACCGGCTCGCGGACCTGGTGCACGAAGGCACGCTCGGCGAAGGCGCGCACGGTCTCTCCGCGATCGAGGTCACGCTGCACGAGTCGCACGTCGCGTGGGCCGGATACGAACGCGCGCTGTGATCGAGGTCGTACTACCCGGTGACGTCGACGATCCCGCCGCCCCCAGCGGCGGGAACGTCTACGACCGGCGCGTCTGCGCACGCCTGGACGTGCGCGAAACCGCCATTCCCGGCACTTGGCCGCGCCCGGACACGCAAGCCCGCGCGCAGCTGGCCGACGCGCTGGCGGCGTTCCCCGATGGCGCGGTCGTGTTGCTCGACGGGCTCGTGGCCTGCGGTGTTCCCGAAATCGTCGGCCCAGCGGCCGCCCGGCTCCGGCTAGCGGTGCTAGTTCATCTAGCGCTGGCAGACGAGACCGGGCTGGAGCCCTCGCTCGCCGCCGAGCTGGATCGGAAAGAGCGCGAAGTCTTGAGGGCCGCGAGCGCGGTCATCGCGACCAGCCCGGCCGCGGCGCGACAGCTGGAGAGCCACCACGGACTCGGCAAGGTCCACGTCGTGACGCCCGGTGTCGATCCCGCGCCGCTCGCCCGTGGCACCGACGGCGTCTCCCGGCTGCTCTGCGTGGCGTCGGTGACCCCGCGCAAGGGGCATGACGTGCTCGTCGAGGCGCTCGCGGCGCTCGCCGACCTGCCGTGGCGCTGCGTCTGCGTAGGACCACTCCGCGAAACCGCGCACACGGAACGCGTCCGAGAGCTGATCGCGCGCCACGGACTCGGTGATCGCGTCGAGTTGACCGGCCCGCTCACCGGGAAGCCGCTTGACGACGCCTACGCCGCGGCCGACCTCTTCGTGCTCCCCTCCCACGCCGAGACCTACGGCATGGTCGTCACCGAAGCACTCGCGCGCGGCATCCCCGTGCTCGCGAGCGCCGTCCCCGACGCGCTGGGCGACGGCGGCGTGCTTGTCCCGCCTGGCGCGCTGACCAGCGAACTCCGCCGCTGGCTGACCGACGGGGACCACAGAGACGACCTTCGGGCGAAGGCAAGGCGTCGCCGCGCCGAACTGTCCACATGGGACGAATCCGCCCGCGAACTCGGTGAGGTGCTGGCTACTCTGCGGGCATGAGCTTCGCACCAGAATGGCTCGCATTGCGCGAGCAGGCCGACGCCGACGCCCGCTCGACCGAACTGCTCGGCCTGCTCGGCGAAACCCGATTGAACCGAACCCCCCTGGTCCTTCGTGACTTAGGTTGTGGAACTGGATCGATGGGACGCTGGCTCGGCGCGCGGCTCGGCGGCACGCCGCACTGGGTGCTGCACGACCGTGACCCGCGCCTGCTCGAACTGGCCGGTGCGAGCATGACCGCCGGGACGGCCGAGACACACGAGGGCGACCTCACCGCGCTGTGTGCCGAAGACCTGAAGGGCACCTCGCTGATCACCGCGTCGGCGTTGCTGGACCTGCTCACCCGCGACGAAGTGAACGACTTGGCGACGGCATGCGTATCAGCCGGTGTGCCAGCCCTGTTCACGCTCTCCGTCACCGGGAAGATCGAATTCGACCCGGCCGAGGCGCTCGACGCGGAATTCGAAGCGGCTTTCAACGCGCACCAGCGGCGAGTCGTCGACGGACGGCGTCTGCTCGGTCCGGACGCCGTCGCGGCGGCGGTCGAGGCGTTCGCCGACGCCGAAGTCCACACCCGGCCGAGCCCGTGGCGGCTTGGCGGAGACCAGAAAGCACTGGCCGCGGAATGGCTTCGCGGCTGGGTCGGCGCGGCCGTCGAGCACGAGCCGGGCCTCGCCGCCGAAGCACCCGCCTACCTGCGACGACGCCTCGCGGACGGCCCACACGTCGTGGTCGGGCACACCGACCTGCTAGCGATACCGAGGACGACCTGATGAAACGTTTCTGGCCGTGGCTGCGTTTGCTGCTGGCGTTCGGGATATTGGCCGCGCTGGGTTTCCGGCTCGGCACCAACGCCTTCGTGGACGGGCTGCGCGCCATCAACGCCTGGTCGGTGCTCGCCGCGCTCGGCATCGGCCTGCTGACCACGGTGTTCAGTGCCTGGCGCTGGTGCGTCATCGCGCGCCGCCTCGGCCTGCCGCTGAGCCTCAAGTCCGCGGTTTCGGACTACTACCGGGGCTTGCTGCTCAACGCGGTGCTCCCGGCGGGTGTGCTCGGCGATGTGCACCGCGCGGTCAACCACGGCCAGCGGTCCGGCGATGTCGGACGCGGCGTGCGCGCGGTCGTGTTCGAACGGTTCGCGGGCCAGGCCGTGCTCATCGCGGCCGGGATCGCGGTCGTGTTCACGCAGTCGACGCTGCCGGTCGGCCTGACGCCGAGCCGTGACGCGGTGCTGATCATGCTCGTCGTGCTCGCCGCCGCCGCGGTCTTCGTCTCGAAGAACGCCCGCGCCCGGCGCGCGGTGCTGACCACCTGGGCCGACGCCCGTGTCGGCCTGCTGTCGCGCGAAGCGTTGCCACGGGTCGTTCTCCTGTCGGCGGCGACGCTCGCGGGGCACGTCGCGCTGTTCCTCGTCGCGGCCAAGGTCGCGGGGTCCACGGCGTCGATCGGCCGGCTGTTCCCGCTGATCGTGCTGACACTGCTGGTCATGGCCGTGCCGATCAACATCGGTGGATTCGGGCCACGCGAAGCGTTTCTGGCGGTCGCTTTCAACGCGGCCGGACTCGGCGCGGCGCAGGGTCTCACCACCGGTGTGGTCTACGGCGTACTCGCGCTGATCGCCGCGCTGCCCGGCGTGTTCGTGTTGTTCCGCAGGCTAGAAAAGCCCGAGGTAGTCCTCGAAAGCGCTGGTCAGCGCACCGAGAAGGTCCTCGCCTTTGCGGGCTGACGCCAGCGAGGGCCGGCCGACGACCCCGGACGCCGTGTACGGCGCCAGGCCGTGGGTCAGCATATGCGGACGCGGGCCGCTGTCGTGATCACTCGTCTCGAAGCCGGGCCGGAGCAGTTCCGGGTGCGCGTGCAGCAGGATCGACGTCTCCAGCTCGCCCGCGTGCATGTCGGCGTAGGACGAGGTCTCGATGCCGGCCGCGGTGCGCGCGGTGTCCCAATCGTGGGTGCCGGGGAACAACGCCATCGCACCGCGCGACTCCTGGACGATGTTGCGCAGCACGTAGTTGCCGCCGTGCCCGTTGACCAGCACCAGGTTCCCGACGCCGGAGAGCCGCAGCGACGCGGCGATGTCTTCGATGACCGCGATGAGCGTTTTCGCCGAAATGCTCACCGTGCCAGGCCAGGCCGCGTGTTCTTGCGAGCAGGAGATCGTGATCGGCGGGAGCAGCTGGACCGGGTAGGCGGCCGCGATCGACTCCGCGATGGTGCAGGCGATGACGGTGTCGGTGGTCAGCGGCAGGTACGGGCCGTGCTGTTCGAAGCTGCCGACCGGCAGCACCGCCACGGTCGCCCGGCGGTCACGCGCGTCGGCCGTGGTGTCACGAGGAAGCATGGGCTCGACGGTAGTCAATCCGGTGACAGAGGGCCGGGAGCTCGCCGCTCGCCAGCCTCGGCAGCACGGACGGCAGCTCGTCGAAGTGGCTCTCGCCGGTGATCAGCGTGTCGAACACCGGGTCGGCGAGCAGGTCGAGCGCGAGCGCCATCCGCTCGGCATACGTCCGGTCGGGGCGGGCGACCGTGCCGACCTGGCTGCTGCGCACGGTCAGCCGCCGCGAATGGAAGAACTCGCCGAGCGGCACGCTGATGCGGCGGTCGCCGTACCAGCTCAGCTCGACGACCGTTCCTTCCGGCGCGAGCAGGCCGAGCGCCGTCTCCAGTCCCGCTTCCGAGGCGCTGGCGTGCACGACGAGATCGCATGCCCCCAATGCGGCTTTCGGGTCCGCGAAGCCGACCCCGAGCTGGGCGGCGATGTCCGCGCGCGCGGGGTCGGCGTCGACCAGCTGCACCCTGGCGCCGGGGAACTTCGCGAGGACCGCGGCGACGCTCGACCCGACCATCCCGCCGCCGACGACCGCGATCCGGTCCCCGATCAGCGGTTTCGCGTCCCAGACGGCGTTGACGGCGGTCTCGACCGTCCCGGCGAGCACGGCGCGTTCCGGCGGCACGGTGTCCGGCACGAGCGTCAGCGCGGACTCGGGGACCACGTAATGCGTCTGATGTGGATAGAGGCAGAAGACGGTCCGGCCGGTCAACCGGCCTGTTTCGACCACACCCACATTGAGGTACCCGTACTTGACCGGCCACGGGAAGTCACCCTCCTGGAAGGGCGCGCGCATGGTCTCGTACTGGTTCTCCGGGACCTCACCACGGAAGACGAGTGCCTCGGTTCCCCTGCTCACGCCGGTGAACAGCGTGCGGACCAGTGCCTCCCCCTCGGCGGGCTCGGGCAGCGTGGCGGAACGGATCTCACTTTTTCCGGATCCGTTGAACCAAAAGGCCCTTGCCTGTCGTGTCATCTACAACCTCCGAGAAAGCGGTCCACAATGGTCACACTTCAGCACAACGCGGCGCCCGCCGTTGAGGAGCAGGGCGCCTGGGCGGGCCTGCAGGTCCTCCTGCTGGGCGTGCTCGGCGCGACGACCGGGCTGAGCACGGCGGGCTGGCTCGCCGGGCTCGCGTACGGGCTCGCCACCTGGATACTCCTCAGCTACGCGATGGAACGGTCGGGGGCCCGCTCGCTGGGACCGGCCGACCGGGTCACCCTCGCACGCGGCGTGCTCGTCGGCGCGGTGACGGCACTGGTGGCGCAGCGGTCGGACGCGACCACGGTGCTCGTCACGTTCACCGCGGTGGCGCTGGCGCTCGACTTCGTCGACGGGCAGGTCGCGCGGCGCACGGGCACGGCTTCGGCGCTGGGCGCGCGGTTCGACATGGAGGTCGACGCGTTCCTGATCCTGGTGCTGAGCGTGCACGTCGCGTTCGCGCACGGGCCGTGGGTGCTGGCGATCGGCGCGATGCGGTACGTGTTCGTGGCGGCCGCGTGGGTGCTGCCGTGGCTCAGCGGCGAACTGCGGCCGAGCTACGCGCGCAAGACAGTGGCCGCGCTGCAAGGAATTCTACTGGTCGTGGCGGCGTCGGGGCTTTTCCCGTTCGCCGGTTACCTGGCCGGGCTCGCGCTCGCGCTGCTCATGTGGTCGTTCGGCCGCGATGTGGTCTCGCTCTGGCATTCTCGAATGATGTCCAAGTCCGTGGCAGTGGAAGGATGTTCCCGTGTCTGAGCAAAAGGCCGCCGTCCTCGTCGGCAACGTGGTGCTGTGGGTGCTTCAGGTGGCGCTCGCCGCCTACATCATCTACAGCGGGTACACGCTGTTCGGCGACAACTACGTGAAGAAGTTCAACGAAATCGGTTTCGGCCAATGGCTGCGGTACGTCACCGGCGTGCTGGAGATCGCGGGCGGGATCGGCCTGCTGATCCCGCGCCTGTGCGGGCTCGCCGCGCTGGGGCTGGTCGGTGTGCTCGCGGGCGCCGTCGGCACGGAGCTGTTCCTGCTGGCCAAGGGCGGCCCGACGCTGCCCGCGATCCTGCTCGCCGCGGCCGCGGTGATCGCGTGGTTCCGCCGGGACACGATCAAGGCCTTGGTCAGCCGCTCGTGACCTTCGGAAAGTAACGCAGCACGGCGACGTCGCCGAGTTTCACCACGTCTTCGAGGTGGAACCGGCGGGCGGGCCCGCCGGGGAATTCGGCGGGCTGGAGGAAACGGGGCGCGGCCGCCTGGCCGATGAGCATCGGTGCGACCGCCATCCGGACCTCGTCGGCCAGCCCGGCGGCGAGAAAGGCGGTGTGGATGCTCGCGCCGCCCTCGACCATCAGCCGATCGACGCCTCGGGAGCCGAGATCGTCCAGCAGCGCACCGAAATCGATGGCTTCGCCCAGCGAGACGACATCGGCCAGGTCACCGAGTTCGAGTGCCTGTTCGCCGGAATCCGTTGTGTAGACCAGCTTTCTGCCGCCGCAGTGCCAGAACTTCAGTTCCCGGCTGAGTTCACCCGACCTGGTGACCGTAACCTTGAGCGGATATTCGGGCCGCCCGCTCGCGACCCGGTCCGAACGCCGTTCGGCGCAGTTGACGAGCAGGCGCGGATTGTCCGTCCGCACCGTCTCGGCGCCGATGAGGATGGCCCCGGATTCGGCGCGGATCTGGTCGACACAATCGAAATCCTCGGCGTTGGACAGCGGGAACCGGACCGCGCTGAGGTCGTCGATATGGCCGTCGACACTGACGGCGACGCTCAACAGCACATACGGGCGAGTCACGGCTCACACGGTACCGATTGAACGCGGAAGTAGCCGCGCACGTATCTAAGAGCAACACCGAGAGAGGCAGAGCATTGGCTTTTTTGAAAGGTCCTTGGGCGGCACGCGTGTTCACCGTGCTCGCGGGCCTGCTGGTGCTCGTCGTGCTCACCGCGCCCACCCGTTTCGACCAGCTGGCCCCGGCCGCGTTCCTGCGTGTCCCGGTGGAAGGCCTGATCGGCGTGGTGGTGCTGCTGGTGCTCCCCGACCGCGCCCGCCGGGTGGCGGCGGTGGCGGGCGGCATCGCGCTCGGCCTGCTCGCGGTCGTGAAAATCCTGGACATCGGCTTCGACGCGGTGCTCTACCGCCCGTTCGACCTGGTGCTGGACTGGCCGCTCCTCGGCCCCGGCGTGGAGTACGTCGACGTGACCTCCGGCCGGACGGCCGCGATCGGCCTGGTCGTGCTGGCGCTGGTGCTGGTCGTGGCCTTGGTCTTGGCTTTGACGCTGTCGGTCCTGCGGCTGAGCCGCGCGGTCGTCCGGCGGCGGACGGTCGCGTTGCGTTCGGTCGCCGCGCTGGCGGTCATCTCGTTCACCCTCGCGGTGCCGGGCGTGCCGATCGCGTCGACCAGCGCGGCAAGCCTGGTCAACGCCCATGCCCACCAGGTGAACGCGGGCCTGCGCGACCGCTCGGAGTTCGCGGCGGAGGCCGCCGTCGACGCCTTCCGCGACACCCCGGCTCGCGATCTACTGACGGCGTTGCGCGGCAAGGACGTGATCGTCTCGTTCGTCGAGAGCTACGGCCGGGTGGCGCTCGAGCATCCCGAGATGGCTTGGCAGGTCGGCCAGGTGCTGGACAAGGGCACCGAGACGCTGCGTTCGCTGGGGTACTCGTCCCGCAGCGCGTTCCTGACCTCCCCGGTTTCCGGCGGCGGCAGCTGGATGGCGCAGGCGACGTTCCTGTCCGGCCTGAAGGTCGACAACCAGCAGCGATACCAGACATTGGTGGCGAGCGACCGGCTGACGCTGAACCGGGCTTTCCAGCGCGCGGACTGGCGCTCGGTCGGCGTCATGCCCGGTATCACGCGGGCTTGGCCGGAGGGGCAGTTCTTCGGGTACGACCGGATCTACCCGGCCGACGACCTCGGGTACCGCGGGCCTCGCTTCAGCTACGCGACCATGCCCGACCAGTTCACGCTCTCGGCTTTCCAGCGCGACGAGCGCACTGCCGGGCATGAGCCGTTGATGGCGACGATTCCGTTGGTGTCGAGCCATTTGCCGTGGACGCCGCTGCCGCATCTGATCGGCTGGGACCAGGTCGGCGACGGCTCGATCTACGCGCCGATGACGACCGGCGACGATCCGCACGACGCGATCTACGGGCGTGACCCGGCGGTGGTGCGTGCGGACTACCGGAAGTCGATCGAGTACTCGCTGGGGTCGCTGATCTCGTACGTGCAGACGTATGGCGACGACAACTTGGTTCTGGTGTTCCTGGGCGACCATCAGCCCAACTCGATGGTCACCGGGGAAAACGCGGGACGCGATGTGCCGATCACGATCGTCGCCCGGGATCCCTCGGTTCTGGACCGGATCTCGGGCTGGGGCTGGACGGATGGGCTCAAGCCCGCTGCCGGGGCTCCGGTCTGGCCGATGAACGCCTTCCGGGACCGGTTCTTGACGGCCTTCAGCCCGCCTGCGCCCTCTCCCCCGCCCGCGCATTGAAGTGGTCGTGAGTGGTATCGCCGGTTAGAACCGGCCGTACC
>NZ_JBHWEB010000091.1:10315-35509 GCF_042734395.1 Amycolatopsis sp. NPDC059657
GCCCGCTTTTTTTGGTGTTGTTGTTTGTTTCGCCGTTTTACACCGGCCCTAACCAAACACGACCCCCTACGGTGGGTGCGTGGACAACGTGGCCGAGCTGAAGCTGCCGTCGCCTCTGGTCGAGCTTGAGGACGACAGGGTGGCCAGGCATGGGGTCCGGGTTTTTCTCAAGCGGGATGATCTGATCCACCCTGAGTTCCCTGGCAACAAGTGGCGCAAGCTCAAGTACAACGTCGCCGCCGCGCGGGAGCAGGGCGCGTCGACGCTGCTGACCTTCGGCGGGGCCTACTCGAACCACATCCGGGCGGTGGCCGCGGCCGGGCGGCACTTCGGGTTCGAGACGGTCGGATTCATTCGCGGCGAGAAGCACGAGCCGCTCAACGATTCGCTGGCCTACGCCGTACGCAACGGCATGCGCCTCGAGTACGTCGACCGCGAGACCTACCGGCAGAAGCACAAGCTCGAGTTCGGCGATGCCTACGTGATCCCCGAAGGCGGTGCCAACGCGCTCGGAGTGCGCGGCTGCGCGGAACTCGTCGGCGAGATCGACGTCGACTTCGACGTGCTCTGTTGCGCCTGCGGGACGGGCAGCACGCTGGCCGGGGTGGCGAACGGGCTCGCCGAGCACCAGCGAGCGCTGGGGTTCGCCGTGCTCAAAGGGGCCGGGTTCCTCAACGATGACGTCAAGGCGCTCCAGAAAGCGGCATTCGGGGAAGCTACCGCCAACTGGTCGATAGAACTCGATTTCCACTTCGGCGGGTACGCCAAGCGGAAGCCCTCGTTGGACGAGTTCATCGCAGGCTTCGAGCAGTTCGCGCTCGACTGGGTATACGAGGCCAAGATGATGTACGGGCTCTACACCCTCATCGAGAGCGGCCGGTTCGAACGCGGGACCACCCTGGTCGCGCTCATCGCGTAGAGCACGCGATGAGCGCGAACGGTCAGGCGGCGTCCGTCAGGACGGCGTTCGTCGAGGCGACCGCCGTGCCCGCGTAGTTACGCTGGACGCGAGCGGCTTCGGTCGAGTTGGGTTTGGTGTTCTGGCAGCTGACGCCGCCGGTCGAGCCGGACATCAGCGATGAGCACGGGCCCGGCTTGATGTCGGGGAGGCCGAGACTGTGGCCGAGCTCGTGGGCCGCGATGCGCACCACGTTGTAGCCCTGGTTGACGGCCTCCCGGCCCATCCAGACGGTCACCGTGCCGGTCGGGCGCACCGGGCCGAGGTTGGCCTGCGGCCAGCCGTCGGTGGCGACGACCCGGATGTTCACCCGCTGGCCTGGGGTGGCCTTGACGATGCGGACGTTGGTGACACTGGTGTTCCAGACATTGACGCCCGCCGCGACCTGGGTCTTGAACTCCCCGGCCTGGCTGTCGTCGTAGGTGAGGGTGGTCGCCAGTATCGCGGGCGCCGCGGCTGCCGGGGTCGCGGAGACGGCGACCAGCGGCACTGCCAAAGCGGCGCCGGCCAGCACACCGGCGAAAGTACGTCGAAGCACGTTCTACTCCTCGGGTCTGTACGTGCGGAGCGGTGTCGACATCTTTGGGCGCCAATGTGATCCTATGACCGATTCGCCCCCTCCCAACACCCTCCGAACGTCGCCTGTCGCCGAACGTGACAACGGACTCGCACAGCCCGCCCCGGTTTTTGTGAGGGGAGCCTTCACAAGGTTTGAGTGTGTGAAGGCTCCCTTCACCCAGCTATACGTGGTGAAGGCTCCCTTCACACACCTCGCCTGGGATTCCCGCCGAGCAAGGGCGCGGCCAAAGGGGTCGTGCGCGTTGCGGGCGGTTCTCTTGAGGGGAAGACCAAATGTGGCGCGCTCCTGACAGGCCGATAGGGTCTTCGCGTCGCGAGGCTCGGACGGGCCGCGAGTGGTAACTCTGCTGCATCCAACGGAGCGGAGTTACCACTCGCGGACACCGCCAGAGCCAATCATGACGCGAGGGTGCCCCCGAGTGCTTACTACGCACCCAAAGGCCCCCTCACTTCAAGCCTGCCCGAGGCTTGACCGCACCTCGCCGGACCGGGTCAAGGAGTCCCTCACCAGCCACATTTGGCTTCCCGCGCAATAACCGCCCGCAACGCGCACGAGCCCTAGACGGCGTTCGATCGGGCCGAGTCCCGCAGCGAGGACGGGGAGCCGCCGACGCTGGACTCGAGGGCCGCCGTGACGATGCGGCCGCGGTCGGCCGAAGCGAGGACGCCGTTGTCGACCAGCTCCGCGGTCACCGCCTTGACGTGGCGCACGAAGCTGTCGTGCGACGCGTATTCGGCGTTCTCGTCGATGACGTCGTTGATGGTGCAGCCGTTGCCGATGTCGATGTTCTCGACCTGGCTGTCGACGTCGCCGATGATGACCGTCTCGCGGAGGTCGGAGTCGGGGCAGGCATCCGGCCTTGGCCCGATCTGGACCACCTTGAACGCCCCCGACTGCTCCGCCGCGATGTTGCCCGCGACATCGGTCGCGCGGTACTTGACCACGTGCGAGCCCAAGGCCGTCACCACCAAGGGAGCCGTGTAGACAGTCCACAAACCACTGTCCAACTTGTACTCGATCGAGGCGACGCCGGAACCCGAGTCGGCGGCCACCAGTGTCAAGGTCGCCTTGCCCACGTAGGACCAGTTCGCGTCCTGGTCGCCGGTCAACGCGGCCGACACGGTCGGCGGGGTCGTGTCGCCGCCCGCGACCACGGTGAAGGTCACCGTGCCCTCGGGTGAGACGTTGCCCGCCTTGTCGGTCGCGCGGTAGGTCACCGTGTGCGCGCCCGTCGTGGTCACCGGAACCGGTGCGGCGTAAGCGGTCCAGGCGCCGCCGTCCAGTTTGTACTCGATGGTGCCGACGCCGGAACCGGCGTCCGTGGCCGCCACCGTGACCGTGGCCTTGCCGACGTAGTTGCCGTCGCCGTCCTTCGTGCCGTCGACCGCGGCCGAGGCAGCGGGCGGGGTCGTGTCACTCTTGACGACCGTGAAGTGGGACATGCCCTCCGGCGACGTATTGCCCGCCCGGTCCGTGGCCCGGTAGTGGAACATGTGCATGCCCGCGGTGTTCACCGCGACCGAAGCCGTATAGGCGGTCCAGGCGCCGCTGTCGAGCTGGTACTCGACAGACGCCACGCCGGACTCCGCGTCGGTTGCGGTCAGCGAAACGGTTGCCACGTCAAGGTAGTTGCCTTGAGCATCCCGCTCCCCTGTCAACGCCGCGGTCACCGTCGGCGGGGTCTTGTCCTCAGCGGGACCGTCGACGATCGTGAACGACGCCATGCCTTCCGGCGACGTGTTGCCTGCGACGTCCGTGGCCCGGTAGTGCACCATGTGCGCGCCGAGCGTCGAGACCGTCACCGGCGCTGTGTACGCGGTCCACGCGCCACTGTCTACTTTGTACTCGACTTTGGCGACGCCGGACTGGGTGTCCGTCGCGGTCAGCGTGACGTTGGCCGACTTGATGTAGTTGCCCTGCGGGTCTTTCTGGCCTGTCACCGAGGCGTTGACCGTCGGCGGGGTGGTGTCGGGGGTGCCGCCGTCGGTGACGATCAGCTCCCCGGTCATCGTCTCGTGGCCGGGGAAAGCGCAGAAGTACCGGTATTTACCGGGAAGCAGCGTCACGGTCGCCTCGTGGCGGCCGTTCGTCGGGTCGAACGGGTTCGCCACGACGTTCAGCGTGACGTTGTGGTTGTAGCCCTCGGTCGTGGTGTCGAAGGTCAGCGTGTGCGACATCCCGGAGGTGTTGCCGGTCGCCTCGCTGTTCTCGAAGACGATCGTGGTCTCGCCCGCGACGGCCGTCGACGGCGCGGACGCGTACGCGGTGACGCTGTTGTTCGCGGTCCAGGTGAGCGTCTGGAGCGGGGCCAGCGGCAGCAGCCTGGCCGACGCCGGCGTCGCCAGCAGCCCCAACGTGATCAGCACCGCGCCCAGCGCGGCGAAAGCTTTTCTTACCATCGCGGGAAAAACCTTCCTCAAGAAGAAAGACCGGCCGGGCGTGTGCGCACGCCCGGCCGGTTCGCGCTACAGCTGCCGCACGCGTATGTTGCGGAATTCGACCAGATCGTTGTCACCGTGGTTCTGCAGCCCGATGTAGCCGGTCAGGAACTGCCGCAGATCCGTGGGCGGGTCACCCGCGCGGGACGACTGCTTGCCCGGCGTGTTGTCGAACTCGTTGATCACCACGCCGTTGCGGATGATCGTGTAGTGCTGTCCGACGACCTTGACCTCGTAGTCGTTCCAGGTGCCCTTCGGCCTGGCGCCCGCCTCGGAGAGCGGATTCGGGTCGAAGTTGTAGATCGACCCCGTCTTCTGCGGCTCGCCGGTCTCGCCGTCGTAGATCTGGATCTCGTGTCCACAGTAGATCGCCACCCACGCCTGCGAGGTACGCGCGGAGCCGACCGTCCCGCAACTGCCCGGCGGCCGTTCGGCCAGCGGTGTGCGCGGGTCGGGGAACCGGGTGAACACGCCGCTGTTGGCGCGGCCGTCACCCGGCGCGATGTCCTTGAACTGGAGTTTCACCGAGAAGTTGCCGTACTGCTGCTTGGCGTACCAGAGCATGCCCAGTCCGCCGGATGGCCGCAGTGACCCGTCCGGCTGAATGGAGAACTGCCCCGACGGCGCCTGCGCCCAGTTGCGGAACGACTCGGCCGTGCCGTCGAAGATCGCGTCGTAGCCGGTGGTACCGGCCGTGCCGATCGGCGACGCGACCGCGGCCGCGTTGAGCTTGTCCGACTCCGCCGCGGTGATCACGCCGAGGTCGACCAGCGACTCCGTGGCCTGCTCGACATGGTTGACGAACCCGGCGTGGGTCGACCAGGTGCTCTCGTCGTCGATCAGGTCGTCGACCCGGCAGCCACCGCCCGCGAGGTGGTTGCCCACCGTCGTGTCGGTGTCCCCGAAGGTCACCGTGGCACCCGGATCCGCTGTCACACAGCCGATATTGACCGAACTCCGCGTCGTCACGACCTCGCCGTCCGAGTAGGTCACGGTCAGCTTGGCGGTGTAGATGCCGGTGCGCGGGTAGGCGTGCTTCGGATCGGCCTGAGTGGACACCGAGCCGTCGCCGAACTCCCACCGGTACGAGACGCCACCGGACTTCGAGCCGGTGAACGCCGCGGTCAGCGGCTTGTTCTGCACCAAGGTCGATGCCGCCGCCGGAGCCGGGGTCGGGGCGCCGCCGATGTAGCTGATCTTCAGCAGCTTCTGGTTTTCCTGCAGGGTGAAGAAACCGCTGCCGTAGTCGAGCACGTACAGCGCGCCGTCCGGCCCGAACTTGGCGTCCATCCAGCTCTGCAGCTTCGTGTCGCCGCCGCCTCCGGGAAGGATCTGCCGCAGTGTCTCGGCGAACACCGGCGGCTGGTGCGTGGGCACGCCGTTCGGGTCGACGGTCACCGCGATGCGGTTCTGCGAGTTGCTCTGATCACCGATGAGCCACTTGTTGTCCCAATAGGACGGCCAGGCGACGCCGCTGTTGGTGTTCACCAGGTTGCGGTGATACGTCGGACCGGACATGACCGCCTGGCTGCCGCCACGCAGGTACGGCTCGGTGTAGGTGGCGTCCGCCGCGTTGTACGTCGGGATGGAACTGTTGGGACGGTTGGGGAACACCGGCCCGCCACCATCCGGCGAGTACCAGATCATGTTGTCCTTCACCGGCGGCAGATTCACCAAACCGGTGTTGCGCGGGGACGTGTTGACCGGGTTGTTGCAGTCGTACCAGCCGGTCAGCTCGGCGGCGTTCGTCGAGCTGCGGTCGCGGTACGGCTGCCGGTTGCCCATGCAGTACGGCCAGCCGTGGTTACCGGCCTCGGTGATGATCGTGGCCGTCTCGTACTTCGCCGGGCCGAGTTCCGGGCTCGGCGACGGCGCGTCCGGCCCGACCCACGCGGCGGTCAGCCAGTTCGTCACCGGGTCGATCTGCAGACGCGAGATGTTGCGCACGCCCATCACGTAGATCTCCGGCTTGGTCTTGTCCGCCGGGGAAGTGCCCACCGGGAACAGGTTTCCTGCCGGGATCGTGTACGTCCCGTTCGCCTCCGGGTGGATACGGAGGATCTTGCCGCCGTAGTCGTTGGTGTTACCGGCGGTGCGGCGAGCGTCCTGGAAGGACAGTCCCTTGTACTCCAGCGTCCAGTTGTTGCCGGAGTAGCCGTTCGAGCCCTGCGACGAGTTGTTGTCACCGGAACCGACGTAGAGGTTCCCGTCCTTGTCGAACGCCATGCCGCCGCCTGCGTGGCAGCAGCTGTGGATCTGGACGTCCCAGGACATCAGGTCCTTGCGGGTCGCCTGGTCCAGCGTCTGCTTCGTGAGGTCGTAGGTGAACCGCGAGATCGTCCGCTTGCCGATGCGCTTGTCACGGTCGATCGACTCGTGCGGCATCCAGTAGGCGTAGATCCAGCCGTTCTCGCTGAACTTCGGGTCCAGCACGATGCCGAGCAGGCCCTCTTCGTTCTTGACCAGCTCGTCGCCGCTGCCGCGGTTACCCATGACCTTCAACGTGGTCAGCAGCTTGGGCTGCTTGGTGACCGGGTCCCACTGGTGGATCGTGCCGCAGCCGAGGCCGACGTTCGGGTCGTCCCAGCTGACGATCGGGCCGGTCGGGCAGGCCGCGCGGCCGATGTAGAACACCCGGCCGTTGGGCGCGATCGTGAGCCCGTGCGGCTCGCCGATCTGGTCCATCTGACCCGGCTGGTTCTTCGCGGTCAGCCGCTCGACCTTGTAGTTGGCCGCGATGCCCGCCTTGCAGTCGCCGCGGACCATCCCGGTGGTCCAGCGCAGCGCGCCGAGCACGTGGCTGCGGAACTGCCCCTCGCCGTAGCTGGCTTCGGTGCGGCCCATGCTGGTGTAGAAGGATCGGCCGCCGTCGTAGTCACGGCACCACGAGATCGGGTGGAACGGGCCGTTCGCGCCGGTGCCGGGGGTGTAGGTCTTCTCCTCGACCTGCGCGACCGTGTGCACGGTGCCGACCGGGTTCGTCTCCCAGTTCAGCCAGCGGTCGGTGCGCGTCCAGTTCTTCGGCAGGCCCGCGGTGGCCGGGTGCGCGCCGTCGAGCACGTCGACGACCGCGGACTGCGGCGCGGGCTCCGGTGGCGGTGGAGTGGTCGAGTTGTCCTTGAACAGCTTGAGATCCGCGAGCTGGACGATGTTCTCGCCGGAGTTGGCGGTGATGTTCAGCCGGTAGTTCGCGTACACCGTGGTGTTGGTGAAGGTGAACGTCCTGGTCTGGAACCTCTCGGGGAAGACCTCGTTGGTCCGCGAGTCGAGGTCGGTCCAGGTGCTGCCGTCGTTCGAACCCTGGAGTGTCCAGTTCTTCGGGTCGCGGCCGGGCGCGTCGTTCGCGGAGACGAGCGCGTAGCTGCTCACCGCGACCGGCGCGGCCATCTTGTACGCGGCCCATCCGGTGCTCTGGAAGGCCAGCCACTTGGTGTTCTCGTTGTTGTCGGCCAGCTTGTCCTTGGTCTCGTTCGGCGGGTTCTCCGCGCTCGCGGTCACCGACGCGACGGCCTCGGGGGTGGGCCGCGCGCCGACCGGGCGGGCGCCGATCAGGCCGGTGAACCACTGCGAACCGTCCTGCGCGCGTGCCGCGTCGGACAGGCCGAGGAAGCCGCCGCCCGCCTTCATGTAGCCCTGCAGCGCGCCTTCCTGGTCACGGCTGAGCGTGACACCTTGCGCCGAAAGGAAGACGACACCGCGGAACTTGGCCAGGTTCGCCGGGGTGAACACGCCGGGGTCCGAAGAGGACGTGACCGTGATCCCGTTGGCCTGGCCCAGGCTCGCGATCGCGTCGGCGGCGCGGACGACCGGGTCCTTCTGGTCCGCGGCCGCGCCGGAGAACACCAGCACGTTCACCGGCACATTCACCGCCGCTTGCGCGACCGGTGTGATCGTCAGCGGCGCACCCGCCGTGACGACGGCGCCGACCGCCAGCGCGGCCAACGATCGCCGCCTCAACCAGCGTCTGGGAACGTTTCGTCCCATGCCTCGCTCCTTCATCCGTGGCTCATGTGCATGGAATGGACTGAGTGGTCGTCGGTCGTCGACGGGGTGTGCACGTGCCCCTTGAACCGGTCGAGCGCGTCCTGCGCGCCCGCCGGGAGACTGCCGTCGGGGTTGCGCACCAGGAAGATCCCCGACATGCCGCCGTCGGAATGCTGCTGGACATGGCAGTGGTACATCCACACGCCGGGGCCGACCCCGTCGCCCGCGATCACCTGGAAGCCGAACGAGCTGCCGGGGTCGAGGTTCTTGTTGTCGATCACCTGCGCGTTGTCGGTCGCGCTGGCCAGCATGCCGGTGCGGGTGTCCGCCCAGCGGTGCGCGTGCAGGTGGAAGGTGTGCGGCAGGTTGCCGTGCCCGATGCAGATCCACTCGACGCGTTCGCCGAGCCTGGCCTCGAAGATGGGGGTGTCCGGGGCCATCTTGTGGTTGATCATCATCTCGTTGAACACCACGGTGTACTGCCGCAGCGGCAGCAGGTCACCGCGCTTGCGCACGATCAGGCCGCCGTAGAGACCCTTGGCCAGGCCCCCGGTGCCGTGATCGGTGCCCATCGCGTGGTCGTGGTAGTGCCAGTAGCCCGCGCTGCCGGGCATCCAGAAGCCGCCGTCGGTCTGGTACTGCGTGCGCGTGCGCCAGATGTACGTGCGGGTCTCGCGTGGCTTGTTGAACGACGCGTTGAGCGGCGCGCCGTCCGAAGAGGTCTCGTAGTTGACGCCGTGCGGATGGATCGACAGGCGCTGGTCGGTGTTGTTGACCAGCTCGATCTCCAGCGTGTCGCCCTCGTAGATCTCCAGCAGCGGCCCGGGAACCGTGGCCTGGCCCGGTTCGAGGCCGTAGCCGTAGAGCCCGCCTGGCAGCGCCTCGGCGTAGATGGTGATGCGCCGGGTCAGGCCCGCCGCGGTCGCCGACGGTGGTGCGGAACTGGCGCCGACCACGACAGGGGCGAGCACCCCCGCGGTGGCGCCTGCCAGTACCGACCGGCGGGACAGTCCTCTGCTTATGTCCATTGTGGATATTCCCGTCAGTAGCGCAGGTCGCGGAGGTAGTCGAAGCCGACCTTGGCGGTGGTCAGCGAGTTCACCGGGTTGTCGTGTTCCACGATGTACTCACGCAGGTTCCAGGAGGTGGCGGCGAAAATGCGCGGGAAGTTGATGACACCGGCGCCGGGGTCCACCATCTTGCCGTCCGCGGTCCGGTCCTTCACGTGGTACTGCATGACCCGAGAGAAGTTCGCCTCGTACACGTCGATCGGGTTGACGCCGGCGTTGACCGCCCAGAACAAGTCGATCTCCAGGTGCACGTACCGCCGGTCGGTGTTCGCGGTCAGCACGTCGTACGGCCGGACCCCGCCGATCGGCGCGAACTCGTGCGAATGGTTGTGGTACCCCAACTCGATGCCCGCCGCCGCGAACGCCAGCGCCGCCGCGTCCAGCCGCCCTGCGAAGGCCTTCCACTCGTCGATGGTCGAGAACTGCGCGAACGGGACGTTGGCGTAGCGGTTGCCGAGGATCTTGGCGTCGGCGATCGTCTTGTTCAGGTCACCGTCGATGCCGACGTGCGTCGAGGTCGCGCGGATGTGGTTCTTGTCCAGCAGCGCGCGGAATTCCTGCGCCGTACGGCCGTAGGTGCCTGCGAGCTCGACCTGCCGGTAGCCGATGTCGGCCAGCGCGGAAAGCGTGCCGGGCAGGTCTGCCTGCAGCGCGTCACGCAGGGTGTAGAGCTGGATGCTGATCTTGCTGAGCGGGATACGGCGGTAGCCGAATCCCGGCGCCGCCGTCGCCGAGCCGGGCAACGCGAGTGCCGCACCGGCCGCGAGCGCGGCCGTCGCCGCCGCTCCACGCAGGATCGAGCGCCGGGACATGGCCTGCTGAGCTTCGTCACCGCACATGAGCTTCCCTCATTTCTGATTGCTGAAAGCCGCGTCGAATGCAGTCGACGGGCGGTCGAACAAGTGCTCGCGCAGATACGTCACGGCCTCGGCGGCCCCACGGAGCCGGTCCATGCCGGCGTCTTCCCACTCCACCGAGATCGGGCCCGCGTACCCGATCGAGTTCAGCGCGCGGAAGCAGTCCTCCCACGGCACGTCACCGTGCCCGACCGAGACGAAATCCCAGCCACGGCGCGGATCCGCCCACGCGAGATGCGAGCCGAGCCTGCCGTTGCGGCCGTCGAACCGCTTGCGGGTGTCCTTGCAGTCGACGTGATAGATCCGGTCGGCGAAGTCGAGGATGAACCCGACCGGGTCCAGGTCCTGCCAGACGAAATGCGACGGGTCCCAGTTGAGGCCGAACGCCGGGCGGTTGCCCACGGCTTCCAGAGTGCGCTTGGTCGTCCAGTAGTCGTAGGCGATCTCCGACGGGTGCACCTCGTGCGCGAACCGGACGCCGACCTCGTCGAACACGTCCAGTATCGGGTTCCAGCGGCGCGCGAAGTCCTCGTAGCCGTCGTCGATGACCGCCTGCGAGACCGGCGGGAACATCGCCACGTACTTCCAGATCTTCGAGCCGGTGAACCCGATCACCGTGTCGACGCCGAGCAGCCTCGCGGCCCGCGCGGTGTCGGCCATTTCCGCGGCCGCGCGCTGCCGGACGCCCTCGGCATCACCGTCACCCCACACCCTCGAGGGGATGATGGCCTGGTGCCGCTCGTCGATCGGATCGTCGCAGACCGCTTGGCCGACAAGGTGGTTGGAGATCGCCCACACCTTGAGGCCGTGGTCGGCGAGCAGCCGCAGCCGGTTGGGCACATAGTCCGGTTCGGACAGTGCGCGGTCGACCTCGAAGTGGTCGCCGGAGCAGGCGATCTCAAGCCCGTCGTAACCCCATTCCGACGCGAGCTTGCAGACCTCGGTGAACGGCAGATCGGCCCACTGGCCGGTGAACAACGTGATGGGACGGCCCATCGGAACTCCTCTACTTCAGGCCCTGCAACGAAAGCAACAGCGGGTGCACGTCAAGCGCGCCGAGGCGACCGGCCGGTTCGAAACCGGGTTCGGAGCACAGCAGGATCGGGCCGTCCTCGGCCGAGCCGGGTAGCCGGCCATGCGAGCCGCGGACCCAGCGCGGATCGGTCGGCACCACGTTCATCGCGTAGCGCAGCCCGGCGAACTTCTTCGCCAGGTTGAGCCCGGCGCGGGCCTTGGCGAACCTGTCGGCCGGATCGAAGAACAACTCGGCGGGGTCATAGCCGGGTTTCCGGTGGATCTCCACGCCACGCGCGAAGTCGGGCGCGCGGTCGTCGTCGAGCCAGTAGTAGTAGGTGAACCACGAATCGGGTTCGGCCACCGCGACCAGCTCGCCCGCGCGCTCGTGGTCGAGCCCGTAGCGGGCCTGCGCTTCCCGGGCGAGCACCTCGTCGACCCCGGTCAGCCCGCGAGTGAGTGCCCGCACTCGCTCCACATCGGACGGATCGCGGACGTAGATGTGCGCGACCTGGTGATCCGCGACGGCGAACGCCCGCGACGCCCACGGGTCCAGGTATTCCATGCCCGCCTGGGTGTAAACCTCGAGCAGGCCGTCCTGGCGCAGCGCCCTGTTGATGTCGACCGGCCTGCTGACCGGCGTGATCCCGTACTCGCTGAGCACGACCACGGCCGCGCCGGCGTTGCGCGCGTCGTCGAGCAGCGGAGCGAGTGCCTTGTCGAGTTCGCGAGCCGCCTTCGACGCTTCGGGTGAGTTGGGACCGAAGCGCTGGAGGTCGTAGTCGAGATGCGGAACGTAGGCGAGCAGCAGGTCGGGCCGCCGCTCGCGCAGGATCTGCCGGGTCGCGCCGATCACCCAGCGGCTCGACTTGAGCGATGCCGTCGGCCCCCAGTACTGGAAGAGAGGGAACTCCCCCAGCTCGCCGGTGAGCCGGTCGTGCAACTCGGGCGGGCGCACGTAGGCGTCCGGCGACTTGCGGCCGTCGGCGTGGTAGATCGGGCGCGGTGTCACCGTGACGTCGGTGGACATGCCCATCGCGTACCACCAGCAAACGTTTGCGGCCTTGTACCCGGGGTGCGCGGCACGCGCGGTCTCCCAGATCTTCTCGCCGCCGACGAGCCGGTTGTGCTGGCGCCACAGGAAGATCTCGCCCAGGTCGCGGAAGAACCAGCCGTTGCCGACGATCCCGTGCCGCGCGGGCATCAGCCCGGTGAGGAAGGTCGACTGCACGCTGCAGGTGACCGCGGGCAGGATCGTGCCGAGTTCCGCCTGCCAGCCGTCGCGCGCGACCGCGGCCAGCTTCGGCATGTCACGCAAGGCCTTCGGGGTCAGGCCGACCACGTCGATGACGACCAGCGGTTTCATGCGGACGCTCCTTCCTTGGCCAGTGCCTCTCGCGCCCACCGCAGTTCCGCGGCGATCCCGCCGACCAGGTCACCGGCATCCGGGAGCACGCTCCAGGTGTAGGTCTCGACCTCGACGTGCGGTTCACCGGGAAGTCCCTTGAGGACAGTACGGAGCACGTCGGTGGTCGTGGCCAGCGGCGCTTCGGGCGTCCAGTGCAGTGGCATGTGGAAGTGCACGCGCCACGGTCCCCGCCCCGGCAGGTCACGCATGGCCTCCGGCAGATCGTCGGCCTTGAGTACCTGGTCACCCAGTTCCCGCACCTGGTGCAGGTATCGGGGCTCGGCGAACGCCGCCAGCGCTTCGCGCGCCTCGGCAGGTTTCTCGACATGCAACGCGGCCGACGCCTGCACCTTGACGACGTCCACTTTGGACGCCGTGATGGCCGCAAGCGTTTGCGCCGGGTCCGCGAACGAGACCGCGAGGTGACAGGTGTCCAGGCACAGCCCGACGTACTCGGGATCGACCCGGCCGGACAGCCAGCCGAGCGCGTCGGCGACGGTGTCGAGCACACATCCGGGTTCCGGTTCGACGGCGAGCTTGATCGGCCGGTCCCCCGCGGCCCGCGCGGCCTGCACGACGCGGTCGAACGACTCGGCCGCACGCAGGTCGTCGTAGGTGCTCCACGGCTCACGCCAGGCGAGCGGCAGCGTCGAAATGCTGCCGTACGAGGCATCCTCGGCCAGCAGATCGGCGAGCACGTTCACACAGTCGATCGTGTAGGAGACGCGCGCCTCGTCGGTCCACTGTGGAACGTAGACCGCGTGCTTGACGACCTCGTCGTGGAAGCCGCCGTACGGGAACGCGTTGAGCGTGTACACGGCGAGCCCGCGTGCGTCGAGTTCAGCACGGAACTTCAGCCGCGCGGCCCGGTCGTCCGCGAGGCCGCGCGCGACCGGGGCGGACAGCCACAGGCCGACCCCGAGCCGGTCGTCGCCGAGCCGTTCACGCACCGGCAGCGCGTACTCGTCGAGCTGACGCATGATCCCGGCGACGTCCTCGGCCGGGTGCACGTTCGTACAGTAGGAGATCACTTACGCGCACCTCGCAGCACCGAGTTGCCGGAGAACTCCTGTGCCTCGCCGGTGAACCCCGGCAGCGGGTCGAGCGTGAGCCTGCCGCTCTGGCCGTAGAACTCGACCGGGTTCTCCCACAGCACCTTGTCCACATCGGACTGCTCGAAACCGTCGGCGAGCATCGCCTGCCCGGTCATGAACGTCTTGAGCGGATCGGACCGGCCCCAGTCCGCCGCCGAGTTGACGATCATCTTGTCCAGGCCGTACTCGCGCAGGATCGCGACCATGCGGTGTTCGTCCATTTTGGTGTCCGGGTAGATCGAGAACCCCATCCAGCAGCCGGAGTCCTTGACAAGCCCGACCGTGACCTCGTTGAGGTGATCGACCACCACCCGTTCCATCGGCAGGCCGGACTCGCGGACCACGTCGAGCGTGCGCTTCGTGCCTTCGAGCTTGTCGCGGTGCGGGGTGTGCACGAGCACCGGCAGGTCGTGCTCGACGGCCATCGCGAGCTGGCGCGCGAAGACGTCGTCCTCCTCCGGGGTCATCGAGTCGTAGCCGACTTCCCCGACCGCGACCACGCCGTCCTTGGCGAGGTAGCGGGGCAGCACGTCGAGCACCTCGACGCAGCGAGGGTCGTTGGCTTCCTTGGGGTTCAGCGCGATCGTGCAGTGGTGCCGGATGCCGAATTGGGCGGCACGGAACCGTTCCCAGCCGATGAGCGCGTCGAAGTAGTCGCTGAAGGAGCCGACGCTGGTGCGTGGCTGGCCGAGCCAGAACGCGGGTTCGACGAGCGCGCGGACGCCCGCCGCGTACATCGCCTCGTAGTCGTTGGTCGTCCGCGAGGTCATGTGGATATGGGGATCGAAGATGCGCACGATCAGCCTTCCTTCAGCAACTCGAGTGCGTCGGCTGGCACGTCACGCCCGGCCGCACCACGTTCGGCGGCGAAGTCCGCGAGCATGCGGAGCAGTTCGCCGTCCTTCCTGACCTCGATGCCCACGACGGCGGCCAGCGGCACGCCGACGAAGACGCACTTCAGCACCCCATGCCGCCAGGCGTGCTGATCGAGGTGACGGGCCGCGAAGGCACCCATCGCAGCCGCGACCAGCCGGATGTCGTTGGCACGCAACGCGTCCGCGACCAGCTGCTGCCCGGCCTCTACCACCGGCCGGCCGAGCGTGCCATCGCCGACCAGCTTGTTCAGTCCACGCAGGACACCGCGCCGCTCGGCGTCGTCGCCGTAGCGGTACAGCTCCCCCAGCTCGCTCGCCAGCGCGGGCGCGTCGAGCTGGGCGGCCAGCACGGTGAGCAGGTGGGACCTGGCCTGGTCGTCGACGGTGCCGTCGACCAGGCCCTGCGGGTCGGTGTCGGGACGCAGCGCGGACCGCCCGACCTCGCGGCCCACCGCGGGGAACAGCCCGGCGATGGCGCTCGGGGTCTCACGGATGCGGGATTCGGCTTTCTCCAGCCAGGTTTGCACGGGCATGGCCGCGCGTAATGCCTCGATAGACCGGCGGGCGACCTCGGGCGCGGCGTGACTGTGCCGGGGCAGTTCGACGGCGGCCAGCCCGGTGTAGCCGGTCTCGGCGAGCGCGGCGAGGGTGGCGCGCAGATCGAGCTGCCCGGTGCCGAATTCGAGGTGCTCGTGGACCTTCGGCATCATGTCGTCGAGCTGGACGTTCCACAGCAGGTCACCGGCCTGGCGGATGCAGGCGGCCGCGTCGACCGGCTCGACGGCGACGCAATGGCCGACATCGAGCGTCACCCCGAGCAGTTCGGGGTTTCCGAGCTGCTCACGCAAGCGCAGCACGTCGGCGAGCTGCTCGACGAGGTGACCGGGTTCGGGTTCCATCGCGAGCCGGACGGTCGCGTGGTCGAGCACCTCGGCGACGCCGTCACGCAGCCGCTGCCACGCGATCTCGTCGTCCACAGTGGAAACTCCGGACCAGAACGACACGCAGTCGGCGCCGAGATCCGCCGCGACTTTCATGGCCCTGCCGAGAAAATCGATACGGAGGCCGGGGTCGTCGGACAGCAGGGTCGGCTGATGCTTGCGCCACGGGTCGAGCAGATAGCGCGCCCCGGTCTCGATGACCACCCGGTTCAGCCCGAGCGAGGACAACCGGGCGGCGACCCGGTCGACCTCCTTGGCCAGATTGTCGTCGTAGGGATCGAGGTGGTTGTGGTCGAGGGTCAGGGCGACGCCGCCGTAGCCGAGTTCGGCGATGACGGCGAGCGCGTCGTCGAGCGTGTGGTTGCCGAAGCCGTTGGTGCCGTAGCCCAAGGTGAACGTCATGTCGGGCTCACCTTCCGAGACAAAGCCCGTGCCAGCGGCAGAGCAGCCGAGACCAAAGCGGCGCCGAGCAGCGAGCCGCGTGCCGCGACCGCCGCCTGCAGCGGGACCATGCCGTGGATGCCGGTCATGGTCGCTTTGCGGACCTTCTTGGCCGACGGGTCACGCGCCGCGTCCGCCTGCGCCCGCCCGACGAACCCCGCGTACCCCGAACCGGCGGCCAGCGAAGCGGCGCGATGCCAGCCGCCACGAGCCTGACCGCTCACTGCCAACGTTGTCGCCATACAACTAGTCGCCATAGCGACACGGGCCGTAGTCGCCGAAGCGCCGTGCACCTCGCCGGCGGACAGCGCCGTGACGCCCAGCGTGTGCACCCCGACGGCCGCGGCGGCCACCGGGGCGTGGCCGCCCATCAGCACGTCCAGCGCCCGGCAGACCGCCATCCCGAGCGGACCGGCGACCGTCGGCTTGAGCAGCGTGTCGTACGCCCACACGGCCGCGGCCAGCGGAACCGCCACCTTCACCGCGGCCTTCCCGCCCCCGAGCGCGGCGAGCCCCAGCCCCGCCGCGGTCAGCCCGATCCCGGTGCCGAGCGCGGCTTCCGCGCTCACCCGGCCGGACGGGATCGGACGTTCGGGCCGCTCGACCGCGTCGAGCTTCCGGTCCGCCCAGTCGTTCAAAGCCATGCCCGCCCAATAGAACGCGACCGAGGAAAGCGGGAGCAGCAAACGCTTCCCTCTCAACGGGACACCGGCGGCCGACGCGCCGGCGACCGTGTCACCGAGCACGGTCAGCGCGGCGGGCGCCCGTACGAGTTCGACGTAGGCCCTCATAGAGTCCCCGCCCAGTCGATGAGACGGCGGGTCTGCTCGGCGAACCGGTGCTCGTCGCTGCCGAGCGGGTCCTTGAAGAAGAAACCGAGTTCGGTCAGCGCACCACGCTGCCCGGCCGCGTGCGCCGCCGTGACCAGGCGCGCGAGGTCGAGGATCAGCGGCGCGGCGAGCGCCGAGTCGTAGCCGGTCCAGGTGAACTGCAGGCTCATCCGCGCGCCGAGGAAGCCTTCGAACGACACGTTGTCCCACGCAGTCTTGGTCTCACCGAGGTCCGGCACGTTGTCGATGTGCAGCGGCGCGGTCACCTGCCCGCCGAGTAACGCGGCCAGCCCGCGCGCCTTCGAGTCGAGCTTGCTGCCCGCGGTCACCGGGTCGGCGAGCGTCTCACCGTCGCCGCCGCCGAGCAGGTTGGTGCCCGACCACGACCGGACTTTCAGCGCCCGCGCGGTGAACATCGGCGCCAAGACCGTGCGCAGCAACGTTTCGCCGGTCTTGCCGTCACAGCCTGCGTACGGCAGCCCTTCCCGCTCGGCCAGCTGCCGCAACGCGGGCAAGGTGATGCCCGCCGACGGCGTGAACTCGACGTACGGGCATCCCGCCTTGAGTGCGGCGTAGGCCGAGAGTGAGCTGGGCGGCAGCACGGACCGGGTGGGATCGGCCATCGCCTTCTCCAGCAAGGCGAGGTTTTCGTGCTCGGGAAGCAGCGGGCACGGCGCCTCGGTGGACGACACGTTGATCACCACGACCCTCGCCAGGTCATGCCGCTCGGCGAAGGCGCGGATGTCACCGGACAGCCGCGCCGCCGCCTCCGCCTGCGAACCCGCGTGTGCCGCTGGGTGGTACCCGTCGCGGATCTCGTTGTCCACACCGGACAGTCCCGATCGGACGGCGGTGAGCACAGCGTGACCGAACACCCCGGCGTCGACGAGTTGCTCGGCCCGCTTCTCCAGCGCGGTGTGCACGATGTCGTGCCCGCCGAGCACCAGGTCATCCCAGGTGGGCAGCGGTACACCGGCGAACGCGGGCAGTTCGGTGACACATCCGGTCGGCCCCGCGACCCGTGTACGCAGCGCGAGCAGTCCCACCGTCGCGGTGGTGGCCACCGATCCCCGTGCGCCGACCAGCCAGACGCCGGTGCGTTCCTGAGCAGGCATTTTCCCACCTTTGATCTCTTACGTCAGGACCTTTCGGATCGAACCAGCCGGACCATGCGACTTTCGGTCAGACTTACGAGACAAGATTCGCTGGTTCAGACCTCCTGCCACCCGGAGCCCGCCGCGGCGCTCCGCTCGACCGCGCCGAGCACCCGCTGCACGCGCAGGCCGTCGTCGAAGCTCGGTTCCGGGTGATAGCCGCCGCCGATCGCGGAGAGCAGGTCGGCGACCTCGTGCGTGAAGGTGTGCTCGTAGCCGAGCAGGTGACCCGGCGGCCACCACGCCCCGACGTACGGGTGCTGCGGTTCGGTGACCAGGATCCGGCGGAACCCGGCCTCGGTCGACGGGTCGGTCCCGTCGTACCAGGACAGCTCGTTCATCGACTCGAAGTCGAACGCCAGGCTCGCCTTCGAACCGTTGACCTCCAGCCGCATGGAGTTCTTGCGCCCCAAGGCATAGCGGGTCGCCTCGAAGCTCGCGACCGCACCGGAGGTCATCCTGCCGAGGAACAGCGCGCAGTCGTCGACGGTCACCTCGCCGGTGCCGCCGTCTCCGGTCGGCCGCTGGTGGACGAAGGTGTTGGTCAGCGCGGACACCCCGGTGATCAGCTCGCCGGTGACGAACTGCGCGGCGTCCACGATGTGCGCGCCGAGGTCGCCCAGCGCTCCAGAGCCTGCGAGTTCCTTGTTCAGCCGCCAGGTCATCGGCGCCCGCGGGTCGGACAGCCAGTCCTGCAGGTACACGCTGCGGACATGCCGGATGTCGCCGAGCGCCCCGCTCGCCACCAGCTTCCTGGCGTGCGCGAGCGCGGGCACGCGGCGGTAGTTGAAGGCCACCATCGAGCGCACGCCGCGTTCGCCTGCCTTGCGCGCGGCCTCGGCCATCGCCTCGGCTTCCGCGACCGTGTTGGCCATCGGTTTCTCGCACAGCACGTGCTTTCCGGCCTCCAGCGCGGCGATCGCGATCTCCGCGTGGCTGTCACCCGGCGTGCAGATGTCGATCAGGTCGACGTCGTCGCGGGCGATCAGCGCACGCCAGTCGGTCTCGACCGCGGCCCAGCCGAACCGCTGCGCCGCGGCCTTCGCCCGCGTCTCGTCACGCCCGCCGAGCACGGCGAGTCTCGGGACCAGTGGCGTGTCGAAGAACCGGTGGACGTTGCGCCACGCGTGCGAATGCACCGCACCCATGAACGCGTGGCCCACCATGCCGATCCCGATGGTTTCCCCTGCAGCCGGGCTCATGCCCCTCCTTGTCAAGTGGTTGCGAAGTCGGTCAGGAGTCGAAGCCGACGTCGAGGTACTGGTCGACGTTCTCCTTGGTGACCACCGCGGAATAGGTGGTGATCTCGGCCGGGATCTCGTGCTCGGCGAAGTCGCCGATCCCCTTCGACTGGCCGAGCAGCCGCGCCAGCGCGATGGCCGTGGACGCCATCGACGGGCTGTACAGGACCGTCGCCTTGATCGGCGACGCGTCGGCCTTGATCAGGTTCATCATGTTCTTCGAGCCGGCGCCGCCGACCATCAGGAAGTCCTTGCGGCCCGCGTTCTGGATGGCCGCGTTGACGCCGACGCCTTGATCGTCGTCGTGGTTCCACAGCGCGTCGAGCTTGGCGGCCGACTGCAGCAGGTTCGCGGTCTGTGCCTCACCGGACTCCGGCGTGAACTGCGCGGAGACGCGCGGTCCGACCTGAAAACCGTGACGTGCCAATGCATCCTTGTAACCCTTGCTGCGTTCCTGGGTCAGCGGCAGCGAGTCGATCCCGGCGACCTCGCCGATGATCGGCGCGGCGATGCCCTTCGCCTTCATCTGCGCGGCGATGTAGTTGCCCGCGTTGACGCCCATGCGGTAGTTGTCGCCGCCGATCCAGGTGCGGTACGCGAGCGGGGTGTCGAAGACGCGGTCCAGGTTGATCACCGGGATGCCCTTGTCCATCGCCTGCTGGCCGACCGCGGTGAGCGCCTTGCCGTCGAACGGCAGGATCACCAGCACGTTGACCTTGGCGTTGATCAGCGTCTCCACCTGCGAGATCTGCTGATTGACGTCGTTGGTGCCCTCGGTCGCGTTGAGCGTGACCTCGCTGAACTTCCCGGCCTGCGCCTTGGCGTTCTTGGTCATCGCGGCCATCCAGCCGTGGTCGGCGGCGGGCGCGGAGAAGCCGATGGTGACCGGCTTGCCGGGCTGGCCGCTGTTCCCGGCGGCGACCGGCGCGTTGCTGTCGGCCTTCGGCGCCTCGTTCGACGTGCAGGCGGCGAGCAGCGCGCCCGCGCCGACGGCCGCGCCACCGAGCAGGAAACCACGGCGCTGTAACGGTTGTGCGGTCATGACGACCCTCCACTGGTCTTTGTCTTACGGGCGCGGAACTGCAGCAGGGCGGCGAGCACGATGATCACGCCCTTGGCGATGTTCTGGATGTCGGTGTCCAGGTTGTTGAGCGTGAAGAGGTTGGACAGCACGGTGAAGATCAGCACCCCGATCAGCGTGCCGATGAGCGAGCCGCGGCCGCCGGTGAGCAGGGTGCCGCCGATGACGACCGCCGCGATCGCGTCGAGTTCGTAGAGCGTGCCGTTGGTCGACGCGCCCGCGGTCGTGCGCGCGACGACCATCAGCGCGGCGATCCCGCAGCAGAGCCCGGCGACGCCGTAGACGAGCGCGGTGTGGCGCTTGACGTTGATGCCCGCCAGCCGCGAGGCCTCGGCGTTGCCGCCGACCGCGTAGGTGCGGCGGCCGAAGGTGGTGCGGTTCAACAGGATCCAGCCGACCACGAACACCAGCGCGAACATCCAGATCAGCACCGGGATGCCGAGGAGGTCACCGCGGAAGAAGTCGAGGAAGCCGGTCTCGGCGACGACCTGGGTCCGGCGGCCGCTGATCCGTTCGGCGAGCCCGCGCGCGGAGACGTACATCGCCAGCGTCGCGATGAACGGCACGATCTTCCCGTAGGAGACCAGAATCCCGTTGATCAGGCCGCAGCCGAGGCCGACCGCGAGCCCGCAGACCACCATCACGAACGGCCCGTACGACTGGGTGGCGAGCGTGGTCAGCCAGACACTCGACAACGCGACGATCGAGCCGACCGACAGGTCGATGCCACCGCTGATGATCACGAACGTCATGCCGACGCTGACCACGCCGATGGCCGCGGCCAGCCGCAGGATGGTCGAGATGTTGCCCTCGGTGAAGAACTGGTCCGGCCGGGTGAACTGCCCGGCGAGGCACAGGACCACCAGCACCCCGGCGAGTCCCACCAGCCGGGGGTCGGCGCCCCAGAGGAACCGTTTTTCCTTGGCGGGCAAAGGCTTCTCCGGTTCGGTCACCAGCACCGTTTCAGTCACGCCGCACTCCCTTCGAGAATCACGTCGAGTACGTCCGCTTCGGTGAGATCCGCCGACGATCTTTCGGCCAGCACCCGTCCTTCACGCAGCACCAGCACCCGGTCGGACAGGCCGAGCACCTCCGGGATCTCGCTGGACACCAGCACGATCGCCACCCCGGTCGCGGCCAGTTCGCTGATCAGCCGGTACAACTCGGCACGCGCGCCGACGTCGACGCCGCGCGTCGGCTCGTCGAGCAGCAGCACCCGGCAGCCGCGCACCAGCCACCGCGCGAGCACGGCTTTCTGCTGATTGCCGCCGGACAGCGTGCCGATGATCCGGTGCGGATCGGCGGGCCGCAGGTCGAGCCGCCGCAGGCTCGCCCCCGCGTCCTCGAGTTCCTTCGCGCGTTCGGTGAAGCCGAGCGTCGCGTAACGGCTGAGGCTGGCGAGCGTCACGTTGTGCACGACCGGAAGGTCGAGCAGCAGGCCCTGGCTCTTGCGTTCTTCCGGCGCGAGCCCGATCCCGGCTTTCACCGCGCCGGACACACTGCCGAGCTTGAGTCGCTTGCCGTCGACGGTCACGGTCCCGGCGTCGGCCGGGCGCGCGCCGAAGATCGTTTCGAGTAGCTCGCTGCGTCCGGAGCCGACCAATCCCGCGATGCCGAGCACCTCGCCCGCACGCACTGTGAAGCTCACGTCCTCGAACTCGCCGGCGCGGGAAAGTCCTTGCACCTGAAGGACTTCGGTGTCCTGGACGTGCTCCTCGTGCCGCGGGCCGAACACGGTCTCGACCTTGCGTCCCGCCATCAGCTGGACGAGATCGGCGGTCGGCGTGGTGCGGGCGTCGAGCCCGGTGCCGACGGTCTTGCCGTCCTTGAGCACGGTCACCCGGTGCCCGATCCGGCGCAGTTCCTCGAGCCGGTGCGAGATGTAGACGACCGAGACGCCGTCGGCGGTCAGCTCCTCGACGATGCGGAAGAGATTGTCGACCTCTTCGCCAGCGAGCGCGGCGGTCGGCTCGTCCATCACGAGCAGTTTCGCGTCGTGCGCGAGCGCCCTGGCCATGGAAACCAGCTGCTGGCCCGCCGCCGAGAGCTTGCCGACCTCGGTGCCCGGCCGGATCTCGGGGTGGCCGAGCCTGGCCATCAGCCTGGCGGCTTCGGCGCGGGCGTAGGCGACCCGGCTGAACCCGAACTTGGCGGGCTCGCGGCCGAGGAAGATGTTCTCGGCGACGGAAAGGCCGGGCACCAGGTCGAGTTCCTGGTACATGGTCGCGATGCCGAGCTTGAGCGCGTCGACCGGCGAGCCGAGCGTGACCGTCTCGCCCTGCCAGGTGATCTCGCCCTCGTCGGGGCGATGCGCGCCGGCGAGCACCTTGATCAGCGTCGACTTGCCCGCGCCGTTCTGGCCGAGCAGGCAGTGCACCTCGCCGGGTTCGACGTCGAAGTCGACCCCGCCGAGCGCGCGGACACCGGGGAACGTCTTCACGATCCCGCGTACGGAAAGCAAGCTCATACCGACGCCTCCACGAGTGGGATCAGGGTTGGGTCAGCGAAAAGCCGTTCGGTCGCCAGGTGCGCCGCGCCTTTGAGCGGCGCGGCCGTGCCGAGCGGCGACGGCTCGACGCGGCACCGCGCGCCGGTGCCGAGCGGGCGCGCGGCGAGTTCGATGCGGATCGGCTCGACCAGCCAGGCGCCGAGTTCGGCGAAGTAACCGCCGAGCACCACGACATCCGGGTCGAGCACATCGACCACAGTGGACAGTGCGATGCCGAGCGCGACGCCGAGTTCGAGTACCGCGGTGGCCGCGCGGCGGTCACCGCGCAGCACCCGCTCACGCAGCAGCGTGACCCGGCCGTCGACGCCGAGCGCGGGATCGTGCAGCGAGTCACCGGGCGGCGCGGCGGCACGCAGCACGGCGGCGAGCCCGGCCTTGGTCTCCAGGCATCCCGCGCGGCCGCAAGGACACTGGTCGCCGTTGGGGTCGACGGCGACGTGCCCGACCTCGCCCGCGAAACCGCGTGCGCCACGCAGCACCGAGCCCGCGGAGATAAGCCCGGCGCCGACCCCGATGCCGCCGGAGAGGTAGAAGAGCTCACGCACGCCGATGCCCGCGCCGGCGACGGATTCTCCGATCGCGCCGAGGTTGGCCTCGTTGTCGACGGCGATGGCGTCGGCGGGCAGCCGCAGTCGCGCGGCCATCAGATCGGCGATCTCGGCGTCACGCCAGCGCAGTGTCGGCGCGAAGCGGAGCACGGAGGCGGCCGAGTCGACCAGGCCCGGCACGGAGATGGTGACGCCGACCGGGCGCCTGCCGTCCGCCGGGAGCACTCGCTCGGCGAGCAGCGCGAGTTCGTCCATGCCGCGGGGCAGTCCGAGCGCGGGGACGTCGGCGACCTCGGCCTCCTCGGCGATGACCCGGCCATTGAGGTCGACGGCGACCGCGGCGAACCGGTCGGCCTCGATGCTCAGCGCGAGCCCGCAGGCACTGGCGCCGCAGAGTTCGACCAGCTGACTGGGCCTGCCGTTGCCTCCGGTGAGCACTCCGGCCGCGCGGACGAGCCCGCGTTCGGAGAGCTCGGTGACCAGTCCGGAGACGGCGGCTTTGGTGATCCCGCAGCGGGCGGCCAGCTGGGTGCGTGACAGCGGCCCCTCGCGCAGCGCTCGCAAGAGCGCGGCGAGGTTCGCGACGCGCGGGCTGTCCATCAAGACCACGGTGTCCCCACTTTTGCCACTGACCGAGCAAACTTTGTTACTCAGGCAGCGAAAGTAGGGTGGCGTGCGTCACTCGTCAAGGTGAATTTAAGGTCTTGTCCGACCTTGTCACCCGAATAGTCGCAGGATAAGACACAGACTTTTGCATTCTCAATGCGAAAGTCTGCTCGATCTGAGCACTACTAGGTGGATTGGCTCAGCTGCTTAGGGTGAATGCGCGATCGGTCGCGGACCACGCCGCGCCGATCACCCCGGCGGTGTCGCCGAGCTCCGAGAGCACGATCGGGAGGTTGCCGGTGGCGAGCGGCAGCGACCGCCGGTACACCGCGCCCCGCACCTCGGCGAGCAGCTGATGACCGAGCTGCGCGACCCCGCCGCCGATCACGACCATGCCGGGATTGATGAAGCAGACGAGCGAGGCGACCACCTGGCCGAGCCTGCGGCCGCCGTCGCGAATCAGGTTCACGGCGCCGAAGTCACCGGCCGCCGCGGCCCGGCCGACGTCCTGCGCGGTGATCACGCCATGTTCGGCCGCCGCCTCGGAAAGGAACGCGGACCGCCCGCTGCGCGCGAGCGTCAGCCCATCGCGGGCGAGCGCGGCTCCGCCGAAGTACGCCTCGAGACAGCCGACCTCACCACACGCGCACGTCGGGCCGTAATCGTCGAGCCGGATGTGCCCGATGTCGCCCGCCGTGCCCGCGACACCCCGGTACACCTTGCCGCCGAGCACGATCCCGCAGCCGATCCCGGTCCCGATCTTGACGAACACGAGGTCATCGGTCGACCGCGCCACACCCGCGTGCCGCTCCCCGAGCGCCATCGCGTTGACGTCGTTGTCCACCGTGACCGGACAGCTCCACAACCCGCCGAGATGATCACGCACGGAGAACCGGTCCCAGCCCGGCATGATCGGCGGCGCGACCGCCATGCCCTCGGCGAAACTCACCGGCCCCGGCAGCCCGATCCCGGCGGCGATCAGTTTGCCCGGCGCCTCTTCCCGCACCTTCACGGCGAGTTCGGCGACCCGGCGCAGCACCGGATGCGGGCCCTGCCGCACATCGCAGTCCTCGACGGTATGCGTGAGCACCTCGCACGAAGCATCGGTGACAGCGACCCCGACCGATGTCGCGCCGACATCGACAGCGAGCACCCGAAGACCTGGATCGAGCCGCACCAGCGTCGACCGCCGCCCGCCGCGGCTGGCCGACGGACCCGCCGTTTCGACCAACCCGAGCTCGGCGAGCCTGCCCACCTCCACGGCGACCCGCGCGCGCGGCAGTTCCAGCCGCTCCCCCAGCTCGACCCGTGACATCGGGCCCTCGTCCCGCAGCAGCGTGAGCAGCTGCGTCTGGTGCCGGGTTTCGACCATCGGATGGTCGGTGGTTGATGCCGCGCTCATGCTGCGAGCCTACGGCCTGTAGTCGTCGCGAGGGCACCGACGTGGCCCGCGGACTCGTGGGCGGTGGGGGGCGTGGGTATCCCCCCCCAAAAGGCCCGAACCCTGCCGCGGGCGGGGGGGAGTGTCGCCGAAAAAGGGTACGAAAAACAGACAGGTGAGGAGG